>REDK01000006.1 GCA_007693535.1 Chromatiaceae bacterium | reverse complement strand
CTGGTGCTATCGTGAACAAAAGAGGTGAAGCGTACATAGAGAAACTTGTAGGCCAGAGGGGTGTACGCACCACCCTGAAGCGATTTCAGCCGCGTTAAAAGCATTGAAGCAGACGGCGACAGTGTTAACGTCCTGGAAGCCAACACAGAGGACTCGATAGAACGGCGATGGGCAAGATATTGTGGCACTGCCGGGAAACCAGGCAGCAAACAGAGAAAACAAACATTGCCCTAAGGTTGGTTCATGGCGAGAGTCCCGAGGGTCTGTCGGGGTCCGAGCGCCTGGCATGCAAGCACAGAAGCGTCGAGAACTTGGGAGGCCCCATCGGCTCCCGGAGGGAGAGGTCAGGTATGCGGTTAGTGAGACACCCAGGAGGAAACCCCGAAACTGAATTAGACCGAAACCTAAAGCCAACCGACCGGGGAAGCGCAACTGACCGAGAGCGCGCAAAAGGGGCCAGGCTCAATTAAACACTTAAGCAATGAAATCGCATAACACGGCACTAAACCCGACCGCGCAAAGTGCTACCCCATTTTGCGCGGCGGGTTAGTTTGGCGTTGGGAGCATAACGGGCTTTTACTCTTTACGTAGGCAAACATGAAGTTCAGCGAGCTGGTTCGCCTACTGGACAAGAACGGGTTTCGGCTCATCAAGCAGAAAGGGTGCGTCCGATATTATGCAAAGGACGGCTGCGATAACCTGATCCGGGTTGAATACCATGGCGCTAAAGAGATTCCGAAAGATACATGCCGTGCGATACTAAAATCGGCAGGCATTCAAGCATAGGGCATTCTCAATGATAGATCTACCTTACTCCCTTATTATCGAGGCAACGGAAGAGCCGGACTTCTTCACGTACTTCTCTCCTGATTTGCCCGGTTTTTCGGGAGTGGGGCATTCCGTAGAGGGCTGTATTTACCAAGCCAAGCTTGCAATGGCGGAGCATGTCGCACTTTTGTCGGACACCGCCCTGCCAGTTCCGCGTACAACGCCGAGCCCAACGATCACCATACAGAATGCGCAACCGGTCGAGAAAGCTGCCTGAAAAACGCCCAACTAGCCCACCAGCCCGACGCCAAACTGCGGCGGGCGCTTCGCGCGTCGCCGCAGTTTGGCGCGGGCTGCGGTTGACGTTGATCATCGTGCCGGCCACCGTCCTGCGCCGCCATCGGTTCGAGGTAGGCCGCGCGCGGTGGTCGCGGTCGTTTTCGGGCCGGCCGCTGGGGCGGATCGAGGGTACGCAACAGGCACTCGAACATCGGTTCTGGTGGCTGGCCGAAGAAGTGTTCTGCAGCGGTGGTGCCATCGGGTCGACGGATGAAGTCGTTGTGCAAGGCGGTGAGCGCGGCGAGCTTGCGATGGCTGAGGCGGTGCTTTCCGTGATGGTACAGGGCGAGTTGGCTGTTGTGCCCTTTCACGCAGGAGCTGCTGCGCTGGAACAGATTGGCGCATTCGCTGGCGACGGTCTCGATGGAGCGGCGCAGGTCGGCGTCGAGCACCTGTCGCGGCGAATCGGGTTGGCGCAGTGGCGCCAACAACTGACGGGAGCGTTCGTGCAGTGCATGGCGCCGCCCCGTGCGGTAGTTCCGCACGCGGGGATCTGTGCGGGGGCGGCCGGGCAACTGGCCGTCCTACCGCGATGAACTTCCCGAGCCTCACTGCTAGCGGTTGACGTTACTAACGCGACACGCTAGTCTTCTTCCTCGTGATCAAGTCCTTCAAGTGTCGGCAGACCGAGCGGATCTTCGACGGCCGGTTCTCTCGACGGCTGCCTAGGGATCTTCAGCGCCTCGCTGCGAGAAAGCTCGAAATTCTCGCGGCCGCTAGCAGTGTGGATACGCTGCGGGTTCCACCATCGAACAGGCTGGAGAGGTTGAAGGGCGACCGATCTGGACAGTACAGCATTCGAATCAACGATCAGTGGCGAATCTGCTTCGTCTGGAAGGACGGCGATGCGCTTGAGGTCGAGATCGTTGATTACCACAGATGAGGTGAACTATGCCTAAGCGAGACTTCGCGCCAGTAGCACCTGGCGAGATTCTGCTCGAGGAGTTTCTCCAGCCCATGGGAATCTCCCAGTATCGCCTGGCAAAGGAGATCAGCGTGCCGCAGCGTCGGATCAGTGAGATCGTACACGGCAAGCGATCGATTACTGCGGATACTGCGCTGCGACTTGGCAGGTACTTTAGTATGGAAGCGCAGTTCTGGCTCAATTTGCAGACTCGCTATGATTTGCTGCGTGCGGCGGAAGAATTGGAAGAGCGTCTTGATAAGGAAGTTACGCCGCATGCCGCGTAACTGGACCGTTCTAACTCCGGCTTGCAGCCGACGCCCGCATACGGGCGCGGCTGCAGCCGGGCGTTAGGCCCTGAATACCAGCGGGAAACGGAGCCAGACCACGGTGTTCTGGTAGCCTTCGCGGACGGTTGTTTCCCTGCCTGATCCCATTCCCATGCCCCGACGCGCCCGGATCATCGCCGCCGGTGATCCGATGCAGGTGATCCTGCGCGGGAGCGACCGCGCCGCGGTCTGCTTCGACAACGCAGATCGGCGGGACTTCCTGGACTGGCTGGGCGCGGCGGCGGCGCAGGAGTCGGTGGCCCTGCATGCCGACGGGCTGACGACCAACCCTGTCCACCTGCCGATCAGGGCTGATCCGTTCTACGGCCGTTTGCGCGGGGGTTTGCACGCTTGCTGGTCGATCCTCGGCGGGGTGCGCTGGGAAAACCCCGCCTCCGGAGGCATCGAATCGGCGCCACCCGGCGCTCTTGCCGCCCCGGGCGGCCGCCCGCGCGCCGTAGGAGCCGGCTTGCCGGCGATCCGCCGTCCGGATCGCCCGCCAGCGGGCTCCTACCGGCGCAGGCAACACCTGCGCAAGCAGCCGGTCCGCCGCGCCGGCATCCTCCCGTCGATCAGAACGGATCCGCCGTTACCTGCCGATGACCACCGAGCGCGACGCCGGGGTGCCGGGCGTGATGAAGCACCTCGGGCAACGGGATGTCGAGTCTGTCAACCGCGCCGATCGCCGCACCGGTGGACTGTTCGAGGGCCGTTTCCGCTGCGCGGTGATCGAGGCTGACGCCTCTCTCTTGGCTTGTCAGCGCGACATCGCGCTGAACCCGGTGCGGGCGGCCAGGGTCGTGGCGCCCGGTGCGTGTTTATTGACCAGCAGCTACGACGAGCAGACCGACCTGAAGCTGGTCGCGGAACGGCTGGAGGAACTGAAACAGAGCCTGCTGGACCTGGGCATCGCGCTGGCGGTGCAGGTCAACGACAGGCTCCATGATCGCGAGATCCGCATCGACACCGGCTGGGTGATCAAGATCGGCCGTGGCCTGGACCTCTTTCAACGCCCCGAGAGCTGGCACGGGGTCGGCGCACACGACCTGACCCACCGCCGCTGCCTGGAGACTAAGGTCGACATCTTCCGCGTCGCGGCCAGCAGCGGCGGGCCAACCCCGCCAACAC
>REDK01000138.1 GCA_007693535.1 Chromatiaceae bacterium | reverse complement strand
CCATCCTGTCCAGGTGGGTCAGTGGAAGAAGGCGATCACCGAGCAGGCCGGCAGTCTGTTTGAAAACAAGCGGGGCCGCAAGAAGGCTGAGGACAGCAGCGATCCGGAGCGGCTTTACGGCGAGATTGGGCGGCTGAAGATGGAACTCGACTGGCTTAAAAAAAAGTCCGGGTTGAGCCTGTGATGGTGCGCCGCAACTGGATTGAGCCCACGGCCGGTGGGGCATGCTCGACGCTGTCGCTCAGACGTCAGTGTGAGCTGGTCGGCGTGGCCCGTTCCGGGATCTATCGCCTCGAGCCTAAGCAGGCGGCGAGCGCGTTGGACCTCGAGCTGCTGCGTCTGATCGATGCCGCGTACACCCACCGGCCGTTCTACGGTAGTCGGCGCATGGTGGTGTCGTTACGGGCTCAGGGCGACGCGATCAATCGCAAGCGGGTGCAGCGGCTGATGCGCGTACTGGGGCTCGCCGGCCTGGCGCCGGGGCCGCTCACCAGCAAGCCGCATTCCGAGCACAAGATCCACCCTTACCTGCTGCGAGGCATGACCATCACCCGCCCGGACCAGGTCTGGAGCACGGACATCACCTCTGTGCGTCTGGCCAACGGGTTTGCGTATCTGGTTGCGATCATCGACTGGTACTCACGCCGGGTCTTGGCCTGGCGGTTATCCAATACGCTTGAGTCAGGCTTCTGCGTGGACTGTCTGCAGGAAGCACTCCGCGTCTATGGGGCACCGGAGATCTTCAACACGGACCAAGGCACGCAGTTCACCAGCACGGTGTTTACGCAGGTCCTCAAGGACGCCGAGATTGCCATCAGCATGGACGGACGCGGACGGGCCTTGGACAACATCTTCGTCGAACGCCTCTGGCGCAGCGTCAAGTACGAGGACATCTATCCTAGAGGCTATGAGACGCTCCCTGAACTGTTGTGGGGACTGACGGAGTACTTCGTCTTCTACAACAGCGCGCGTCCACACCAGTCGCTGGGATACCGGACGCCCGAAGACGTGCATCAACGAGGACAAGGCGGTGGGGCAGCGATCGTCGACCACTTCAACAATCGCGAGGCACTGGGGCAGCGCCAAACCGCTGCAATCGAGGCAAGTGGAATAACTTAAAATCGGCTCTAAACGGTCCTAGACTTGGGGTCCACTTTATAGGGCTGGTCAGGATGTCGTTCCGGCGCAGGTCGGCACGGCTTCAGCGGGTGCCGTCCTGATCGATCAGGACGGCAGTCAGCTGCGCGAAAGGTCAGATCCAGGCCCCAGTGCGGGCGATTCTCGATGCCGCCGTGGGCGTGGACTGTGGCAGTGACGGGTGGGGTATTATTTAGAAACGGCAGTTGTCCGTTTCTAGCATCACAGAAGTGGTTGGATTATTGCCGGGTAGGCTGGTGATGCAAGTACTCCCAGGGACGGCAGCCGCACGCAGCGGCGAGTTGGGGCCGAGCACGCCATCGCAGCGATGCCGGTGCCGCCGCAGTGGAGTGATCGAGGCCGGGAGACGGTCGATCAGCTCCAGCAGGTTGGGCGTCAGCGCCGGGGTGCCATCGCGCTGGGGTTGGGTGAGCGATCGACGACATGTTCCGCGCCAACCAAGATTGAACATGGCGGTTGATGGGCTGCCGTGCCTTCTTGCACTGCCTTGCCGTAGTGAGCCAGGCGCACAGGTTGAGCGCGCGCCACCGAGGAGAGGGAAACGCTGATGGAGCCGTCCGGGTTGTCGTCTGTAATCGCAGGCTTCCTGCAACCCTTGCTCTGGATGCTGCCGCTCTTGCTGTGGGCTGCGCTGCTCGGTTGGCTGCGCCCGAGGCTGATCGGTGCCGCTGGCGAGAAGGCAGTCTCGCGCGTGTTGCGGCGGATGTTCGTCGAGACGCTCGACGATGTGATTCTGCCGGATGGGCGCGGGGGCTTGACGCAGATCGACCACCTGGCGCTGACGCCGGCCGGGCTGTTGGTGGTCGAGACCAAGAACTACGGTGGCAGCATCTTCGGGCAGACCGACGAGCCGACCTGGACGCAGGCGATAGGAGGCCAGCGCAACCGCTTCCAGAACCCGCTGCGGCAGAACTTCGGGCACATCGCGGCGGTGAAGTTCCACGCGCCGGGTGTTCCCGTGCTCGGACGCGTCGTCTTCACGAATCGAGCGCGCTTCCCCAAAGGGATGCCCGAGGGCGTGGTCGCGCTTGTGCCGGTCTAAGATCCAGTCTGAGAAACCTACTTGGCGGCGATATCTCGCCGCCCACGCGACTGGCCTGGGAGCGGCTGCGCGGTGCCATGCGCGCCGGTCATCGTGCAAGGGCCGAGCATCTCCAAGGCATCAAGCATCGGCAAGGGGCTAGCCCTGGTCGCGCCGGTCGTCTGGCAACGGCAGCCAGCGGCGCCCGTCGTTCCGCCACCGGACCGGTCCGCGCGAGGACATCGTTTCCACTGACATCGGCGGCGGGGTGGCGAGATCTTGCGGTTGTGGCGATCATCTCCTTGGCTGGACTGGTCGCCTTGTCGATGCTCGCGCAGCACTTGGGGAGGACTGCCCGGTCTCCATCACCCGGGATATCGTTTGCCCCGAGTGCACCAGCATCTGCATCGCGGGCCGAACAGCGGATCGCGCGCACAATGCCGAGCCCCAAACGAGCCGCCCCAACCGCACAGCAGCGGCCGGTGGTCGAGCAAACGCAGATCGAGTGGTCAACGCCAACCCGGCAGACCCAGCGCAAGGAGGCGTGCAACGCCGCGATTGCTGCGCTATTGGTAGACAATAGCCCAGCGCAACGACGCCAGCGCGACAGGCTGTGCGGCCCCGATGCGGGTAACCGTGCGTCGCCAGATAGCGCGACGGCGGCCCAGGTCAGGGGAGCCAGCCGAACGCTGCGCTCAGCCGCCGAACTCACCCGCGAGCGCAGCGGTCAACAGCGCCGCTGATGGTCGGCTCCGGGTCGCGTTCGGCCGAATGGCGACTGCGAAAATACCGCGACATCTGACCGTCCCAGCCTGGGCGACTCACGGACTCGCCTGCCAGAAAGGCCATCACGGTCAGGGTACCCGTTGGCACGGCGAGTCGCCGGATGAACCGCGGCAGCTCGCCCTGGGCCTCGCGGGTCTCGGCCCAACGCTCGATGTCTTTGGCAGAGATCTTCACCGATAGACCTCGTCGTGGGTGACGATATCGAGTCGGACGACCTCCTGCTGGCTTGGGCTGGAACGCCGTTCATGGCTGCTCAGTTACTGCATTTAGCGCCCACTTAGTCACGTAATGAGGTGCCGGTCAATGTTGTTGCGCAGACTCGGTCGCGGCGGCGATCTGAACCGATGGTAGGCGGTCCTTCGGGGCGGCCCGGGTGTCGAATCCTCAATCGGCCTCGGCGTCGCCAAGCAGGGTGCGCCACAGCAGTGTCAGGCTGCTCAGCAGCAACAGGCTGGCGAGGATCGGGGTCAGCAGGGCCGCAGCGGGGTTGCCGGGGCGGTAGAGCAGCAGCAGCGTGGCGCACCCCGCCAGGGCGCTGGCGGCCACGGTCTC
>REDK01000097.1 GCA_007693535.1 Chromatiaceae bacterium | reverse complement strand
CCGCCCTGTTTGTGGCGGGTTTTGTGGGGGGGGGGGCCGGGGCCGGGGGGGGGGGCCGCGGCGGCGGCCGGCCCGATATGGCCCAGGCTGGCGGCAGCGACCCGGCCGGCATCCCAGCCGCGCTGGCGCTGGTGGATGGCTGGGTGCGGGAGCGCCTCTGAGCGCCCCGCCCCGGCCAGCCCCCTCACCCGGTTGCCGGCCCTGGCCGCGGAGTTCCGCGGGACCGGGCCGAGCGGGTGCCGCGCGGACCGCGTCACGGCGCTAGCGGGCAGCGAACGCTGGCGTGCGCTCCGGCGCCCCCATTCCCCCTTCGTCATTACCCTGGTGCTTCACCTTCATGCCACCCACCGCACCCCTCATCGTGCAGAAGTACGGCGGCACCTCCGTCGGCAGTATCGAGCGCATTCAGGCCGTCGCCGAGCGGGTCAAGCGCACCCACGACGCCGGCAACCATGTCGTCGTCGTGGTCTCGGCGATGTCCGGCGAGACCGACCGCCTGCTCGCGCTCGCCCGCGCCATCCAGCCCCGACCCTCGCCGCGCGAACTCGACGTGCTGCTCGCCACCGGCGAGCAGGTCACCATTGCCCTGCTCGCCATGGCCCTGGAGTCACTTGGCTGCCCGGCCCGGTCCTATACCGGCGGGCAAGTGCAGGTGCGCACCGACAGCGCCCACAACAAGGCGCGCATCCGCGACAT
Source organism: Chromatiaceae bacterium (assembly GCA_007693535.1). Taxonomy (GTDB): domain Bacteria; phylum Pseudomonadota; class Gammaproteobacteria; order Chromatiales; family Chromatiaceae; genus Lamprobacter. The sequence continues at coordinate 53,770 of REDK01000097.1, read as the reverse complement.
CGATGGGGCACGGGTGCGCGCCGATCTCGATGCCGGACGCGTCGTGGTCGTGGCCGGCTTTCAGGGCATCGACGAGCACGGCAACATCACCACCCTGGGCCGCGGCGGCTCTGATACCTCGGCCGTGGCCATGGCCGCGGCATTGGCCGCCAATGAATGTCAGATCTATACCGACGTGGACGGTGTGTACACCACCGATCCACGCATCGAACCGCGCGCCCGCAAGCTCGATCGCATCACCTTCGAGGAAATGCTGGAGATGGCCAGCCTGGGCTCCAAGGTGCTGCAGATCCGCGCAGTGGAATTCGCCGGCAAATACCAGGTCCCCCTGCGCGTGCTCTCCAGCTTCGTCGAGGGCGCCGGCACATTGATCAGCTTCGAGGAAGAGAACGTGGAAGACGCCAAGATCGCCGGCATCGCCTTTGCCAAAGACGAGGCCAAACTGACCATCCTCCGGGTACCGGATCAGCCCGGTATCGCCCACAAGATCCTCGGACCGATCGCTGCGGCCAATGTCGAAGTGGACATGATTGTCCAAAACATTGCAGCCGACGAGAAGACCACCGATTTCACCTTCACCGTGCACCGTAACGACTTCGCCAAGGCCATGGAGATCTTGCGAGAAACCGCTGGCAGTCTCGGCGCGCAGGAGGTGCTGGGCGATGAGCAGATCGTCAAGCTCAGCCTGGTTGGAGTCGGCATGCGCTCCCATGCCGGTATTGCCAGCCGCATGTTCGAGGCGCTGGCCAAAGAGGGCATCAATATTCGAATGATCTCCACCTCTGAGATCAAGATCTCGGTCGTGGTGGACGAGCGCTATCTGGAACTCGGCGTGCGCGCCCTGCATGCAGCCTTCGGCCTGGAGACGGCGGCCTGAAGAACGCAAGGGCGGGGGCAGATCGACCCATCGCGATCAGGATCAAGGATGATCCGATGCAACCAAAAACCTGACACCAAACATCAGAATAGGACGGTGCCAGCCTTTTGCATGATTTACCCGGTATGATGCAGGGCAAACCTGGCTCAGATTTATTGCCGCACACATTGCCACATAGCAAGGCGCCCGCCGATACCGGTCACGGACCCGCAACAATGTAGTGCATGGCGGCAACCTCTGCTGCTACACTCTCGATTCGGCTCTTAGCCGGCTTGGTTGGTCACAGCCCTCTGTCGTGGGTAACGTCAGACGCCACCCGACGCCTGCCGGTCTCCGCGAAAACGACTGTGGCTCGGAACAAAAGGAACGGAGGGAAACAACGTTATGTTGATCTTGACTCGTCGGGTTGGTGAAACACTGATGATTGGTGACGACGTCACCGTAACCGTCCTGGGTGTGAAGGGAAACCAGGTCAGAATCGGCGTCAATGCCCCGCGGGACATTGCCGTCCATCGCGAAGAGATCTATGAACGGATCAAACGCGAGCAGGCCCTAGCCGCTGCGCAGGAGCAACAGGGGGAAATCGAGGACAACGCCGGCAACCAGTAACGCCGGCAATGGACAGGCGCCCTGAAGCCCGCTTCGGGGCTCGCCCACCCCCAGACTGCGCGACGGGTCCCTGTTCGGTATTGCCTGCCGCCTGCCATCAAGGCGTTGGTGGGGCCCGCGCCCCTAAACAGCCCTAGCGTGGCACAGCCCTGAGTGGCACGCCCCTGAACGGCCCGGCCACCTGCTGCAGGGCCCCCACCGCGGTACTCCTCAGATCGCGCTAGGTGAAGCCCGCGCGCAAACGGCCGCGACGGCAGCGCGCCCCGAGCCGACCGCCGCGCTAGGGGCTGGACCGCAACCGGGACAAACCTGCTACAATCGTCGGTCTCCGGAGAGATGGCCGAGTGGCTGAAGGCGCTCCCCTGCTAAGGGAGTATGGGTTAATAGCCCATCGAGGGTTCGAATCCCTCTCTCTCCGCCAGCCCGCAAGGCCCGATCATCCCGCGATGATCGGGCCTTTTTCGTGCCCTCATCAGCCGGATTTTCCTGTGGCCCGACGCCCGGGCCGCTCTGCTAGCATCCCGCCAGCGCCGCTTGCTGTCGCCTTGATGGACGCCTGTTGAGCGAAGCACAGAGGACGGATGCCGGGAATACCGGGAGCCGATGGGTCGACGCAGGATGGATGGAGAGTCTGCCGTGATGCACGGGGATCTGGCGGGCGGGCGGGGGACTCGGGCAGACTTTGCCGAAGGATCGCCGTATCGGATGTTCCGATCCGACATGAAGGTCCGTGTCGAGCGGGCAAACCGCTTCTATTATCCTGACTGCTGGAGAGACGCTGGAACTGGAATCGATCGGATTCCGACAGGAGTTGGCTCACTTTCTCATTCGCCGCCGACTCCCTGGCCGGGATCAACTGCAAGCGGGTCAGGAGCCCGGTGACCCGGTGGGACATTGCGTAACGCTGAACCAGACCGCAAGGCGAGGGCGATCGAACTGTTTATTGGCGCGCCCGGCAGGACTTGAACCTGCGACCCCAGCCTTCGGAGGGCTGTACTCTATCCAACTGAGCTACGGGCGCGGCGAGATGATGTCGGTATCGCAACCGACAGGCCGCCTAGAGTAGCCGGAATCGCGCTCGCCGTCCATCCATCCGCGCCGCTGCGGGTCAGCGGCGCCCGAGCAGCCGGCCCGGCCTGGCGCGCGGCGATGCCTGGAGACGCCCGGGGCGGGCTGTCCCCGGGCGCGCGATCACTTGATCTCGATGCGCTGACGCTGGGTGACCTCGGCCTTAGGCAGATGGACCTCGAGCAGCCCATTCTCGAAGCTAGCATTGACCGCGTCAGCGCGCACCTGGACCGGGAGCCGCAAGGTGCGGCTGAAGCCGGCCCGGGTAATCTCTGCGCAGTAGACCGCACCGTCTTCCGCCTTCTCATCCTGCTGCCGCTCGCCACGGATGGTCAGCAGGTCACCGGCCAGTTCGACCGTGAGATGCTCCTTGTCGATCCCCGGCACCTCGGCGCGCACCAGCAGATCGCTTGGTCAGTTCGGTCGGAGCAGGCATTGGCGACGGCCGGCCGGCGCATGCAAGCTGGCAGCGGCCGACAGTGGTCAGCAGGGAAACGCTACAGGTAGCGCCGCCAATGCTCGGGACGCTGATCCCGGCAGCCATGCTCCAGCGTCTCCCAGCGGCGGGCGAAGACCCGCTTGGTGCAGTTGCTGTCGCCGCGGCGCAGGCCGTTATTCTCGCGGTAGGTCTCTTCCGTGTAGTAGTGGAGGGCGCGCTTGAGCCGGTAGACGAGGCCGTTATCCAGATGCAGACCAAGTTCCGTCAGGGCGCCTTCGATCTCTTCCAGCGAGGTCTGGAACAGGTCGTAGCTCAGGCTCAGGATAATGGGCGAGCGGGGTTCCGCACTGACCACGCCGCCGACACTGGCCAGGAAGTCGGCCGCGGTCTGGGCGTCATTGCGCTCAGGATGGAGATCCCGGAAGTGGATCTCGCGCTGTTTGATGCGATCGGTGTCGACGCTGTGCATAGGACCGTATGCTAGCCGCCGGACAGAAATAATCAAGCACCGATTGCAACGCGCGCGGCCCCCAGGTGGCGTGCCAGCCCCAGGCGATCGGGGCAGGTCACACCGCGGCGGGGCAACGCCCATGCTGCACGGCGATCAGCTCGGCGGCGATGGCCACCGCGATCTCCGCCGGTGCCTTGCCGCCCAGATCCAGCCCGACCGGCCCACGCAGCCGGTCCACCGCGGCAGCAGGCAGCCCCAGCTCCAGCAGGCGGGCGCGGCGGGCGGCTTGGCTGCGGCGCGACCCCAGCGCCCCGACGTAGCCTGCCGGCGAGGTCAGCGCGACCATCAGCGCCAGGTCGTCGAGCCGCGGGTCATGGGTCAGGGCCACCACGGCGATGCGCCCGTGGCGGGCATGGGCGCGCACGCAATCATCGGGCATGCGCGACTCGGCCAGCACTGGGCAGCCGCTGCCGGCGAGGACGGCGGCGAGGGTCTGCAGTTGCCCGGCGCGGGGATCGCAGACGATGACGCGATGGCCGAGCGCGCGGGCGATCGGGGCCAGGCTGGCGGTGATCGGCCCAGCCCCGATCAGGATCAGCCCGTGGCGGGGACCGAACAGCCGGCGGGCGCGCTGCCCGTCCCAGGTGAAGTCGGGGCCGCTGTCGGCCCGGTGCGGGAGCGGCACCAGGGTCACCGTGCCGGTGCGCAGGCAGAGTTGACGCGCGATGGTGCGCTCGGCGGCCACCGCGGCGCGCACCTGGTGCCAGTGGTCGAGCCCGGGGGCGAGCGCGCCGCTGCGCGCGCAGATGCGCTCGCAGATCAGGGTCAGCCGCCCGCCGCAGGGCAGCGGCAGGCGCGCGCCCGCGCTCCCATCGGCGCCGTAATGGAGCAGGCCCGGGTGCGGCGCAGGCAGAGTGCGATGGCGGCTGCGCTCCAGCAGGTCTGCCTCGACACAACCGCCGGAGACCGAACCGAGCATCCGCCCCTGGTCGTCGATGAACAACAGCGCCCCGGGCGGACAGGGGGAACTGCCCCAGGTGCTGGCAACGGTGAACAGCCAGCCGCCGCTGGGGGCCGCGCACAGGGCATCGAGCAGCGCGCAATCGGGTCCCTGGCCGCCGCCAGTCGGGTCCGTGCCCCCGCGCACGGGGTCGCCCATCGGGGGGCTGGTGCTCACCGGGTGTCAGGCCGGTTCAAGCCCGTAGGCGGATTGGCAGGCTGTGCACCGGCTGCCCGGTAGCGGCAAACACCGCGTTGCAGACCGCCGCAGCGATCGGCGACACCCCGGGCTCGCCGACGCCGCCGGGGGGCTCCGTGCTGGGGACGATATGGACCTCCACGACCGGTGTCTCGCTGGCGCGCAGCAGCGGATAGGTATCGAAGTTGCCCTGCTCGACCTGGCCGTCGGCGATGGTGATGGCGCCCTTCAGGGTCGCTGTCAGGCCGAACAGGATGCCGCCCTCAAGCTGGGCCACGACCCCATCCGGGTTGACCACGGTCCCGCAGTCCACCGCGCAGACCACCCGATGCACCCGCACCACCCCCGCCTGCAGGCTCACCTCGGCGACCTGCACGACGATGCTGCCGAAGGCGTCCACCAGGGCGATGCCGCGACCGCGCCCGTCGGCCGCCGGCGCTCCCCAGCCGGCCTTCTGCGCAGCCAGGTCCAGGACCGCGAGGTGGCGCGGCCGACCCTGCAGCAGGGTGCGGCGCAGGGCTAGCGGATCGCGACCGCCGGCCGCGGCCAGTTCGTCCAGGAAGCATTCGGTGATCCAGGTGTTCTGCGAGGTACCCACCGCGCGCCAGAAGCCAACCGGCAGCGGACTGTCCACCTGGCGGTACTGCACTTGGCGGTTGGGGATCGCATAGGGCAGGTCGACGGCACCGTCCACCGCGGTGCGATCGACCCCATCGGCGACCGCGGCCGGCGCCACCCGGGCCAGGATCGACGGGGCGACGACCCGATGCTGCCAGGCCACCAGCCGTCCCGCGCGATCGAGTCCGCCGCGCAGCCGGTTGAGCCCGGCCGGGCGATAGACGCCATGACGCAGATCGTCCTCGCGGGTCCAGACCACCTGGATCGGTCGCCCCAGCGCCTTGGACAATGCCACCGCTTCACGCACGAAGTCCTGCTCCAGCCGCCGCCCGAAGCCGCCGCCGAGGAACGTGGTATGCACCCGTACCTGCGCCGCCGGCAACCCGGTGATCTCCATCGTCGCCTGCTGGGCGCCGCCCTGGTCCTGGGTCGGTACATAGAGGTCGCAGCCGTCGGCGCGGACATCGGCGGTGCAATTCATCGGCTCCAGACAGGCATGGGCCTGGTAGGGGACCTCGTAGAGGGCCTCCACCCGGGTGCTCGCGGCGGCCAGGGCGGTCAGCGCGTCGCCTTGGTCCTCGACGATGGTGCCGGCCTGCTCGAGGCGGGCGGCGGAACGCGCCCGCAGCGCGGCGCTGCCGAGACCGGCCGCCGGTCCCGGCTCCCAGTCGATCCGCAGCATCCGGCGCGCCTGCAAGGCGATCCAGGTATCGGCCGCGACCACGGCAACCCCGCTGCTGATCGGCAGTACCGCGATGACCCCGGGCAGGCCCTCGACGGCATCGGCATCGAACCCGCGCAGGCGTCCACCAAAGACCGGACAACGCACCACGCAGGCAACCGCCTTCTCGGTCAGACGCACATCAAGACCGAAGCGGGCGCGGCCGTTGACCTTGTCCGGGCTGTCGAGCCGCGGCGCCGGGGTGCCGATCAGTTGCCACGCGGCCGCCGGCTTGAGGGTAACCGCCGCGGGCAGCGGCAGGGCCGCCGCCGCCACCGCCAGGGCGGCGAAGTCCAGCCGCTGCTCGCCGTCGGGATGCAGCACCTGGGCGCGCTCCACGCGACAGGTGGCCGGGATGATCCCCCAGCGGGCAGCGGCAGCCTCGATCAAGACCGTGCGCGCCAGAGCACCGGCCTCGCGCAGCCGATACCAGGCCTCGCGCACCGAGGTGCTACCGCCGGTCAATTGCCGCCCGATGCGGATGTTGACATAGGCCGGATCGGCCGGCGCGAAGCGCACCACGATCTGATCCAGCCCCACCCCCAATTCCTCTGCCAACAGCATGGGCAATGCCGTCATCACGCCCTGGCCCATCTCCGAGCGGGCCACCAGGAACAGGATGCCACCGTCGCTGCCGATGCGCAGCCAGGCGTTGGGGACGAACTCGGCCGGGGTGGCCATGGCAGTGCCGACACCGGCCGACGCCGCGGGGACCACCCAGCGCGCCAGCGGCGCGGGTAACTGCAGGCCGAGCAACAGGCCGCCACCGCTGGCACCGAGCCGCAGGAAGGCACGCCGATCGATGCGCACGGGGGCGGTCATGCTCAGGCCTGCTTGGTGGGGGGACGGGCGACTCGATGCACCGCGCGCCGGACCCGATTGTAGGTCCCGCAGCGGCAGAGCACCCGATCGAGGGCAGCCACCACCTGCTCGTCGGTGGGTTGCGGATGGTTGGTCAGCAGGGCGGCGGCCGCCATCAGTTGCCCGGACTGGCAGTAACCACACTGAGGCACCTGCTCCGCAATCCAGGCCTGCTGCAACGCGGCGCCGATGCGCCCGGCACCGAGGCCCTCGATGCTGACGACCTGGCGGCCGGCCACGCTGCCGACCGGGGTCACGCAGGCATATACTGGCTGCCCGTCCAGGTGAACGATGCAGGCCCCGCACTGGGCGATCCCGCAACCATATTTGGTGCCGGTCAGTCCCAGATGATCGCGCAGCACCCACAGCAGCGGCACCTCGGGAGCGACCGTCACCTCGCGCGGTTCACCATTGACCGAAAATGCAATCATGGAACCTCCGATGGCTGGGCCAGCAGCCAGCCCGACCACTGGCGCGTCAGGCCTCCGCACCAGCCGGCGCACGGGGGCCGCTACCGATCACCACGCAGCATCGCAGATTTCCCACCGGTGCGAAAGCGGTGGGAGGGAGTCGCCCCATGGCCACCCGCGCCACTGCCGTTACCGGCAGTCCACCACATCGCTTCCGGGTCGCCTTGCACGATAGCGACGCCGCCGGGGTGCTGTTCTTCGCCCACCTGTTCCGACATGCTCATGATGCCTATGAGGATCTCATGGAAGCACTCGGCTGGCGCCTCGACGCCCTAATCCGCGCCGGACAACTGGCCCTGCCGCTGGTGCATGCCGAGGCCGACTATCGCCTGCCGTTGCGGCACGGCGAAACGGTCGAGGTAGCGGTGGAGGTGCTCGCGGTAGGAACCCGCAGTTTCACCCTGGGGTATCGCTTCAGCACGGCCGCCGGGGCGTTCGCGGCGACCGCCCGGACCATCCACGCCGGTCTCGACCCACATCGCGGATGCCCGGTTAAGCTGCCGGCGGACCTGGCCGCCGCCCTGCGTGCCCGCAACCCGGCCCTTGCCGAAACTGGGAGCGGCCCCAAGCCTCGCTCCGCTGGCGACCCGGGCGCCAACGCCGAGCCCGCGGTGTGACCGCGGGCGGGCAAGACGTTGGCTCAGTGGCGCTAGGCGCCCTCGACCAACGGGATGATGACGACATCGACGCGGCGGTTCAGACGCCGGCCCGCCTCGGTCTCGTTAGAGGCGACCGGCCGGGTCAGGCCGTAGCCGACGCTGGTCATTCGAATCGGCAAGACGCCGGCGCCCAGCAGGTAGGTCTCCACCGCGCCGGCGCGCCGCTCGGACAGCGCCAGGTTATGGGCGGCGCTGCCGGTGTTGTCGGTGTGGCCAGCGATGATCAGTTCGGTCTTGCCATAGCGGTTGACCACCTCGGCGATCTTGTCGAGGGTGCTGAAGAAGCCGGGCTCGATGCGTGCCGAATCGACCGCGAACGTGGTGGCACTGGTCATGCTCACGATGAGCCGATGGTCTGGCAATTTCTCCAGCCGGATCGCCCCGGCGGCGATCTCCTCGGCCAGCACCCGCTCGAAGTCCTGCCGCTGCCGGTCCATATAACTGCCTACCAGACCGCCCGCGAGGGCACCGCCGACCGCACCGATCAAGGCTCCCTTTCCGGCATCGGCGCGGGTGGAGCCGATCAGGGCGCCGGCAGCAGCCCCGGCAGCGGCACCGAGGCCGACACCGCGCTCGGCCTCGGTCAACGGACGGCCGCCGCCGGCACAGCCGGCGATGCTCACCATGATCGCCAGCACGAGCGCCAGGCCTGGCACACTGGCAACGGCCGATGCCCTGAGCGGGCGCCACCGACCTGCTGCAGATGGTGCAGACCGGCGATCACCAAGACCATCGTAGCGACCATAGCAGTGCATCATCGCAACCCCTCGATACAGAGCCCAAGCAGGCAAAACCCAAATGCATAGCACTGCATGTTAACGCATGTTCTGAAGATCCGACATGATCTCCGCCGGCCGGGGAGGTCAACCCCTGGGGTTGTGAAACCCGGCGCATCGCTCCATCTGCAACGCCAACAGAAGACCTGTTCAAGACCTGGACAACATCCACTTCGCCGGCCATCGCGTCTGCGATGACAACCGACTCTGGAGCCCTGTCTGCAATGTTCGATCTGACCATCTACGGCACCGGACTGGCGGTAGCGCTCGGCCTTGGCATCATTGCCTGGCTGTTCAGCATCCCCCGTCGCGATGTCAGCATAGTCGACAGCCTGTGGTCCATCTTCTTCCTGGTGCTGACCCTAACCTACGTGCAATTGGCACCTGCCGCCGTCGAACGCAGCTATCTCGTTGTCTTCATCGTCACAGTCTGGGCGGTGCGGCTATCGCTTTACATCAGCATGCGCAACTGGGGACAGCCGGAAGATCGCCGCTATCAGGCTATCCGCGCCGACAACGAACCCGGCTTCTGGTTCAAGAGTTTGTACGTCGTCTTTGGCCTGCAAGCGGTGCTGGCCTGGATCATCTCGCTGCCGCTGCTCGGGGCAGTTCTCGGCGACGCACCGCTCGGCTGGCTCGATTATCTGGCGCTGACACTGTGGCTGATCGGCTTTGGCTTCGAGGCCATCGGCGATCAGCAACTGGCCCGCTTCAAGGCTGACCCCGCGAATCAGGGCCAGGTGATGGATAAGGGCCTGTGGCGTTACACCCGCCATCCGAACTATTTCGGCGAGGCTTGCCTCTGGTGGGGCTATACCCTATTTGCCATCGCCGCGGGCGCTTGGTGGGGCCTACTCGGCGGTGCCCTGATGACCTTCCTACTGTTACGGGTCTCCGGCGTGGCCCTGCTGGAGAAGGACATCGGCGAACGGCGGCCGGCCTACCGGGACTACATTGCCCGGACCAACGCCTTCTTCCCCGGGCCACCATCGAGGAGCCGATCGTGATGATAAGGCCCTCCCCCAAACTGACGCACCGATGGCCTTCCCAGCCAAGCCCAGCACGCTTGCCTGCAGGCGTCCGACGCTTTGCCCGGGCTGGCCTAACCGCCAGTCTGCTGACGGTGCTAGGGCTTGCGGCGGTGCCAGCACGCGCCGCGAATGAACTCCGGTTTGCCGTCTATCTGAACGAGCGCCCGATCGGTGAGCATCAATTTCGCATCACCGAGCGCGGCGACCTGAAGCAGGTCGAGAGCACTGCCGATTTTCGCGTCGACTTTCTCTTCCTGAACGCTTATCACTATCGCCACCACAGTCAGGAGACCTTCAGCGATGGCTGCCTGCAGCGTATTCGGGCCAACACCAATGACAACGGCACCCGTTATCAGGTCAGCGGAGAACGTCGCGCGAGCCATTTCGAAGTCGAGCGACGCCGGCAGCGAGACCAGATCAGCGAACAGACCGATGGTTGCGTCATGACCTTTGCCTACTGGAACCCTGCCCTACTCGCCCAAGAGCGTCTCCTCAACCCCCAGACCGGGGAATTCGAGGCAGTCGCGGTTCAGGCGACCGGGACCGACCAAGTCACCGTCGGCGATACCAGCGTGCCGGCTAACCGCTATGCCCTGCGCACCAGCGAACTGACCATCGATCTTTGGTATCATGATGATCTGGGCTGGGTCAAACTGGCAAGCGAGGCGGCCCCCGGCCGTCGCATTACCTATCGGAGGCAGTGAACTTGATTCACCGGATAGCTCAAGTGCCACGGCCCGTCCGCTGGCGGCGCCTGCTCCCATTGATTGTCACATTCACTCTCGCCGCCGGATTGCTCGGTGGCTGCGAAGAAACCGGAGGCGATCCGATGCAGACCGTTGCACACGTCGACTTGGAACGTTTCATGGGGCCCTGGTACGTCGTTGCCAATATCCCGACCTTTGTCGAAAAGGGCGCCCACAACGCGGTCGAATCCTATGCCTTAAACCCGGATGGCACCATCGCGACGACCTTCACCTTCAACCAGAATGGATTCGACGGCCCACAGAAGACCCATCACCCCACCGGCTTCGTACTCGACCGCGAAAGCAATGCCCGCTGGGGGATGCAGTTCATCTGGCCGATCAAGGCCGACTTTCGGGTCATCTATCTCGACGAAGATTACCAACTGACGGTGATCGGACGTGCTAAACGCGACTACGTCTGGGTGATGTCCCGCAGCCCAGTCTTCAGCGACGAGGACTTCGAGCGGATGCAGGCATTCATCGCCAGTGTCGGCTATGACGCCAGCCGCCTGCAGCGAGTGCCACAGCAGTCGGGCTGACCGACTGCTGGCCGCGTCAGTCTGCACCGCCGATATATTGTGCTCATGGGGGCGCTCACGGGAGTGCTCATGGGGGTGATCATAGGGGTGCTCGTGCTGCCGCACTTGCCCGCGATCATACCCGGGTGCAGCCTCGGCGGCCGCCAATTCATGGCATCTCTGGCAGGGCTGTTCGGTCAATCTCTCGCAACAGAGGTGCATCCCGGTCCTTCTCGGCAAGAATTGGGGGCACGCCCGCAGGCCAGTTGATCCCGATGTCGGGATCATCCCAGCGGACCGAGAACTGCGTCTCCGGATGATAAAGGTCGGTGCATTTATAGCTAATCAGGGCCTCGGCGCTGGTGACCAGGTAACCATGCAGGAAGCCCTCCGGCACCCATAGCTGTTGGCGACCGTCCGCCGTGAGCCTGACCCCGACCCAGTGCCCGAAGCGGGGTGATCCGAACCGCGCGTCGACCGCGACATCGAAGACCTCACCCACCAATGCCTGCACCAGCTTGCCCTGAGCATGGGGATGCTGGATATGCAGTCCGCGCAGTGCACCCCGCCGCGAGTAGGCCATGTTGTCCTGGACAAACTCCCGTCCGACCCCGGCCTCGGCGTACCGCTGCTGCTGCCAGGTCTCGATGAAAAAGCCGCGCTCATCACCGAACACCCGCGGTTCAATCAGCAGCACTTCCGGTAATCCGGTGGGTGTGATCTTCATGGCCGCCCCTCACGCTCCAGCAACGACAACAGATAATCGCCATAGCCACTCTTCTGTAGGGGTTTGGCGAGCCGATGAAGGGCCTGTCGGTCGATCCAGCCCTGATGCCAGGCGACCTCCTCGGGAGCACAGACCTTGAGCCCTTGCCGCTGCTCGATGGTGGCGATGAAACTGGCTGCCTGCAGCAGCGACTCGTGGGTGCCAGTATCGAGCCAGGCAATCCCCCGGCTCAGCCGCTCCAGATGCAACTGCCCCTGCGCTAAATAGAGATTGTTCAGGTCGGTGATCTCCAGCTCGCCACGCGCTGATGGCCGCAGCTCGGCGGCCAGATCGCAGACCTGATGGTCGTAGAAATAGATGCCGGTGACGGCATAATTGGACCGCGGTCGAGCCGGCTTCTCCTCAATGGCGATGACCTTGCCAGCATCATCGAAGACTGCGACACCATAACGCTGCGGTGCATCCACCCAATAGCCGAAGACACTGGCCCCGATGGGCCTGGCGGCGGCCTCTTGCAGATGCTGGATCAGACCACCGCCATAGAAGATGTTGTCACCGAGTATCAGACAACTGGGATCGCCGGCAACGAAGTCGCGGCCAATCAGAAAGGCCTGCGCCAGGCCACCGGGGTTCGGCTGCTCGGCATAGCACAAGGTGATACCCCACTGCCGGCCATCGCCGAGTAAGACCTCGAAGGCAGGACGGTCGCGCGCAGTGCTGATGATCAGGATCTCGCGGATACCCGCCATCATTAGCACCGCCAGCGGATAGTAGATCATCGGCTTGTCGTAGACGGGCAGCAACTGCTTGCTCAGCACCAGGGTGAGCGGATGCAACCGGGTACCGGCGCCGCCGGCAAGGATGATGCCCTTGCGCCTCATTGTGTGGTCTCCATCACAGGTGCCGCGAGCCCCAGCCGTTGGCCACGGTAGCTGCCATCAGTGACCCGTGCGGTCCAGTCACGATGGCTCAGATACCAGTCCAGGGTGCGTGCCAGGCCGCTTTCGAAGGTCTCTTGCGGCATCCAGTCCAACTCGCGTCGGAGCTTCCCGGCGTCGATGGCATAGCGGCGGTCATGTCCGGGCCGGTCAGTGACGAAGCGCTTCAGGCGGGCGTGGGGACGATGGGGGGAATCCGGGAGGGCGGCATCGAGCAGCTCACACAGGGTATCGACCACCTGCAGATTGGTGCGCTCGCTGTCGCCGCCGATGTTATAGACCTCGCCGGGGCGGCCAGCGGCTAGTACCAGCGCAATCGCCCGACAGTGGTCCTCGACATAGAGCCAGTCGCGGACATTGCCGCCGTCGCCATAGATGGGTAAGCCCTCCCCGGCCAGGGCCTTGGCGATCATCAGTGGGATCAGCTTCTCGGGAAATTGATAGGGGCCGTAATTGTTGGAGCAATTGGTGGTGAGCACCGGCAGGCCGTAGGTATGATGCCAGGCACGCACCAGATGGTCGGCGGCGGCCTTAGAGGCCGCATAGGGGGAATTGGGGGCGTAGGGGGTCGTCTCGGTGAAGCGCCCCACTGGCCCCAACGAGCCATAGACCTCGTCGGTGGAGACCTGCAGAAAGCGAAAGCGGGCCTGCCTGGTCGTATCCTGCTGAGACCACCAAGCGCGCACACAATCGAGCAGCTTGAAAGTCCCCACCACATTGGTCGCGATGAAATCCGCAGGACCATCGATAGAGCGGTCCACATGGCTCTCGGCGGCGAAGTTGACCACCGCATCGATCGGGTATTGCGCGAGCAACTTCATCAGCAGCGCGGAATCGCCGATGTCGCCCTGCACGAAATCGTAGCGGGGATGACCGGCAAACGCGGCTAGGGTATCGGGATTGCCGGCATAGGTCAGCTTGTCGAGGTTGACGATATGCACATCGTTGCGCGCCAGCATGGAATGGACGAAGTTGCCGCCGATAAAACCGGCGCCGCCGGTGACGAGAAGGGTTTGCATAGATCCTGGTCGATGCCACTATCGGTGCAGTCGCAAGCGCAGCGCCAGCGCCCCCTGCACATCCGGGGCGTCGCGCCGGTACCGCCCGGCCCCGCGCCCCGGTACCAACCTGCAACGAGCATAGCATGGTCGCAGGCCGTCGCCGGAACCACCGTCGGGCCACTGCCAGGTCTGAAGGCCAGCGTTGCAAGCGCCGGGCGGAGCGGGCAAGCTGCCGTGGCGCGCCACGCTGCGTCCTGTCTCCGTATCGATTACAGCGACCGCTCCCATGAGGTCTTCGAGCATGCCGACCAGACTGTCCCTTCCCATCGTTGCCCGCTCCGTCCCACTGGCCGCCGCCCTGGCAGGGCTGCTGATCGGTAGCAGCACCATGGATGCTAGTGCCGACGAACCACTGCTGATCTCCACGCAGCGGCTCTCCCTGGGCACAGCCCGTCGCGTCGCCGATGCCACGATCGCCGCCTGTCGCGCGCAGGGCATCCAGATCGGGGTCACCGTGGTCGATCGCGACGGCGTAGTACAGGTACAGTTGCGCGATAGCATCGCCGCGCCGATCACTGTACCGATCAGCTTCAAAAAGGCCTACACCGCGGTCAACTTCAACGCCGATACCAGCGCCATGGCTGATCGGGCCGACACCCCAGTCGGGCGGCAGGAGTTCCTGCTGATGTCCGCTGGCGGGATCACCATCCAGGCCGGCGGCGCTCTGGTCGGCGGCGTGGGGGTCAGCGGCGCCCCGGATGGCGCCACCGACGAGGCCTGCGCGCGGGCCGGCGTCGAGGCGATCCAGGATGACCTGGACTTGGGTGGATGACAGCGGTCGCGGCGCCGCACCGACAACGCGGCGATCGGTTTCCAGCCGCGAGAGATGCGGTGCCGGTCGGGAACGGGTCGACAACCGGTGGCTCACCGCCCGCGCCAGAGGTCGGGGACACTGCGCTATCCCGATCCAATGACCACGGTCGCGGCGGTGCTTGTTGGTACCTCAGTCACGGGCCGCGGACAGGTCAGGGGCCACTGCCGGTCGCAACGCCCCGGCATGCACCCAGCGCAGCAGCGCGTGCTGCACCGCGTGCCCGTGCCAGGCCGCCAGGGTGGTCCCGGGGAGTGCATTGACCAACACCACCACCACCCAGCGGCGGCCATGCGCGTCCAGCACGTAGCCGGCGATCCCACTGGCATCGCGCAGGGTGCCGGTCTTCAGATGCGCGCGGCCCTGGATCGGCTCGAAGCGCAGGCGCCGGCGCATCGTCCCGTCGACCCCGGCGATCGCCATGGACCCCAGTAATTCCGGCATCCAGGGCTGGTGATAGGACCAGACCAGCAGCTCCCCCAGGCTGGCGGCAGCGATGCGGGTTTCGCGCGAGAGCCCGGAGCCATTATCCACAAACAACTCCGGAAACTCGAAGCCGCGCTCGGCGAGCCAGGTCGCCAACCGGGCACGCGCCTGCTCCAGGGTCGCCGGCGCCGGGCCGTCCTGGTCTGCGAGCCCGAGAAAGACCAGCCGGGCCGCCAGGTTGTTGCTGAGCTTGTTGATGTCGCGCAGCACCTCGCCGAGGGGGGGCGACTCCAGCCGATGCACTAGCACCGCGGCGGGCGGCAGGCTGCCGAGGCGGATGCGTCCCTCGATGCGCCCGCCGAGTTGACGCCACAGGGCATCGAAGGCGCTCGCCGCATGCTGTTCCGGGCGCAGTACCAGCCGCGCCACGCGCTCGTCCGGGCATTCGCTGGCAAAGCTGCCGCTCACGCGCAGGCGCGGGCGCTCGCCCTCGGGCTGGCTAAACTGCACGTTCAGGCGATGATGGCGCGCCTGGCAGGGGGCGGTCACCAGGGTCGCATCGTTCACCAGGTCGACCCCCGACAGGGGTGGATCGGTATAGACGCCGACCCGGCCGCTGGGCCGGTCGTGGTAGATCACCAGATGGGTCGCCTGGCGATTGAGGCTGAGGGCGGCCGGCAGGGCGTTATAGGCGCTCTGGCCGGCGCCGTCGAAGTCGTAGCGCCCAGCCGACGGCGGCGCCAACTGGCTCTCGTCGATGATCAGATCGCCAGCGATGGTATCGATCCCCTTGGCCCGCAGCGCCCGCAGCAGCCCGGCGAAGGCGTCGTTGGAGAGGTGTGGATCACCATAGCCGCGCAGGATCAGATCACCGCTGAGGGTGCCGTCCGCCACTGGCCCGACCCGATACACCTCGGTGGACCATTGGTACTCGGGGCCAAGCAGGTCAAGGGCGGCGATGCTGCTGACCAGCTTGATCACCGAGGCCGGCGCCCGCGCCACCTCGGCATTGAAGGCGAGCAGCGGCACTGCGCTGTCCACCTGGCGCACATAGATGCTGACCTGGGAGGGATCGAGCGGCAGCTCCGGCAGCAGGGCATCGATCTGTGGCGGCAGCGAATCGCCGCCGTGCGTTGTCGCAGGCGCCAGCCCTGGCAGACTGATCAGCAGGGCGAGCAGCAGCGCATGGGCGACGCGACCGCGCGTCGCAATTGGCTGGAGTCGTTCCCGACGCTCCAGCAATAGACGATGCTGCGGGGCTGGAAGGTGCCGCGGCGCTGGAAGATGCCGCGACGCTGGGATCCTGGCCGGGATCCCCGCCAGGGCCGCAGGGCGAGCGCGTGCCGGCGCGCCGATCAACGCCACCAACCGCCCGGGATGCTCAGCCCGCACCGGCACGGATGACGCCCGCGAGCTTCGGACCGTGCGCGGAAAGCGGGCCGCCCCTCAGGCCCTCAGGCCGCGCTCGGCTTGTCCGCATCGGTGTCCGTCCCGGGGCTGGCAGCCTCGCCAGCATCCCTGGCATCCGCACCACCAGCTGCTGGCGCCAGCCCGGCGCTCGCGTCAACATCGGCTGCATCGGCGGCAACCGCAGCGGCAGTCGCCGCGACCGGCTCGGTCACGCTGGCCGCCGGCTCCTCGTCCGCTTCCAGCACCATCACTACCCCGGCCAGCGGCGGCAGGGCCATCGGGATGGAATCAGGCCGCCCCATCCAGCTCACCGGCTCGGAATGCACGCCACCGCGGTTACCGACATTGCTACCGCCGTAGTACTCGGCATCAGAGTTGATCGCCTCGCGATAGAAGCCGGCCTTGGGCACCCCGATGCGATAGTTCTCCCGCGGCACCGGGGTGAAATTGAAGGCGCAGGCGATGAACTGGGTCGCGTCCTTGCTCTTGCGCACATAGCTCAGCACCGACTGAGAGCTGTCGTGACAATCGATCCATTCGAAGCCTGCACTCTCGAAGTCGATCTCGTGCAGGGCCGGCAGATCGCGGTGCAGGCGATTGAGGTCGGCGACCAGCTTCTGCACTCCCTGATGTTGTTCGCGCTCCAGCAGATACCAGTCCGCAGAGGCATCGAATTGCCACTCCTGACCCTGGCCGAACTCGCAGCCCTGGAACAGCAGCTTCTTGCCGGGGTAGGTGAACATAAAGGTATAGAGTAGGCGCAGCGAGGCGAACTTTTGCCAGGCATCGCCAGGCATCTTGTCGAGCATCGAGCGCTTACCATGCACCACCTCATCATGCGAGAAAGGCAGCACGAAGTTCTCAGTGAACGCGTACAGCAGGCCGAACGTCAAGAGGTCGTGGTGATAATGGCGGTAGATCGGGTCCTTCTCCATATAGGAAAGGGTATCGTGCATCCAGCCCATATTCCATTTCATGCTGAATCCCAGGCCACCGAGATAGGTTGGCCGCGAGACCTGGGGCCAGGCGGTGGACTCCTCGGCAATCATCAGCGAGCCCGGGTGCTGCTCATGGGTGACAGCATTCAACTGGCGCAGGAAGTCCACCGCATCCAGGTTCTCGTTGCCGCCATACTTGTTTGGAATCCATTCTCCCTCCTCGCGCGAGTAATCGAGATAGAGCATGGACGCCACCGCATCCACCCGCAGCCCGTCGATGTGGTACTCGTTGAGCCAGAACAGGGCGCTCGAGAGCAGGAAGTTCTTCACCTCGTGGCGGCCGAAATTGAAGATCAGCGTGCCCCAGTCGCGATGCTCGCCCTGGCGCGGGTCGGCATGCTCATAGAGGGCAGTGCCGTCATAGCGGGCCAGCGCGGTGGTATCGCGGGGAAAGTGCGCCGGTACCCAGTCGAGTAGCACGCCGATGTCGTGTCGATGCAGATAATCGACGAAGTAGCGGAAATCGTCGGGGCTGCCAAAGCGCGAGGTCGGGGCAAAATAGCCGGTGGTCTGATAGCCCCAGGAGGCATCCAGCGGATGCTCGGTGATGGGCAGCAATTCGATGTGGGTGAAGCCCATCTGCAGGCAGTACTCGGCGAGTCGCTCGGCGAGGACGCGATAGTTGAGGAACTCACCGTTCTCGTCGCGCTGCCAGGAGCCTAAATGCACCTCATAGACCGACAGCGGGCTGCGTTGCCAATTGTAGGCGGCGCGCCGCTCTAACCAGCCGGCGTCATCCCAAGCATAGGCACTCGGCGCCAGCAGCAGACAGGCAGTCTCTGGGCGCTCTTGAAAGCCGTTGGCGTAAGGATCGATTTTGACAACGACGTTGCCAGCCTGGTCGCGCAATTCGAACTTGTAATACTGGCCAGGGCTGACCTCAGGGATGAACAATTCCCACACGCCGGAACCGCCACGTACCCGCATCGGGTGCATCCGGCCGTCCCACTGATTGAAATCGCCCACCACGCTGACCCGCGCCGCACTCGGCGCCCACACCGAGAACTGGAATCCACTGATACCCTCGACGGTGCGCAGATGCGCACCGAGGAAACGATAGGCATGCCAATGACGGCCCTCGCCGAACAGATGCAGGTCGAAGTCGCCGATCTGGGGCGGAAACAGGTAGGGATCGTACTGGGTGTGGACGCTGCCCTGCTTGTCGTACCAGTGGATCCGATACTGCCCCGCGACCTGTTCAGCCGGACCAGTCCAAACAAACAGGTCGGTGCCCTCGATACGCTGCAACTGCACGCTACCCTCGTTGATGCGCACGCGCTCGGCCCGGGGCTGGAACACCCGCACGGTGGCCGTGCCATCGCCGTTATCATGGCGACCGAGGACGGAAAAGGGATCGTGATGGCGGGCCTCGACGATACGCTGCAGCGACTCCGTGAGGGATTGCGGGGCAAGGGCGTCGGACATGATGGATCTGTTCTCTCTGGGCACGAACCGGTGGGCAACGATGCGGCCGGCTGGGAACCGGGGCACGCAGATGATAGGAGGCCGGCGCCTAAGCGCATGCGGGGCCACGCCAGCGGAGCGTCGGCGGCGGTCCCCCGCCCCGACCGACGCCCTGTATGCGGACTGCCGGGCGATCGCCGGAGATCCTCCCCGCCCCAGCCCGCGCTGCGCGTGACACACGGCAATCGCCCCTGGCCGACAGGGCGTTGACTGGAGCCGATGATGTTACCATAGCCCCTGAACCTGTCAGTCGGCCCGCCGGGGCTGAGCGACGGGCCACCAAGCCGGGCGCGGTCGGCCGTTTGCCGCCCCGATCCAGTCAAAGCGCCCCCAATAGGTACCGCACCCAGGCGCGTCCACCGCGCGTCCCGCGCCAGCGTGCTGCGGCGGTCAGTCCGGTGCGCCAGCAGGGACCGGCACGCCTTGCACTGCACCGCGGCTTGCTGCCAGCGCGGTCGCCGCCAGGTCTGCGCCTGCGGCCGACGACGCGGCCGGGGGACCGATCCAGAGCAGGTCGAGCATGCCGGACTCCAATCCGCGTTTTGTCAGTCGTCTTACCCGCAACACCCTGGCCCTGATCCTCGCCGGCGGGCGCGGCTCGCGCCTGCGCCACCTGACCCAATGGCGTTCCAAGCCGGCGGTGCCCTTCGGCGGCAAGTTCCGCATCGTGGACTTTCCGCTCTCGAACTGCATCAACTCCGGCATTCGCCGGATCGGTGTCGCCACCCAATACAAGGCCCACTCGCTGATCCTCCACATCCAGAAGGGCTGGGGGTTTCTACGCGGCGAATTCGGCGAATTCGTCGAACTCTGGCCGGCGCAGCAGCGGGTGGTTGAGACCGCCTGGTATGCAGGCACCGCCGATGCGGTCTTCCAGAATCTCGACATCATCCGCAACCACGACCCCGACTACGTCCTGATTCTGGCCGGGGATCATGTCTACAAGATGGACTACGGCCCGATGGTGGCCCAACACGTCGAATCCGGCGCCGATATGACCGTCGGCTGCATCGAGGTCGACTTGGAGACCGCCAAGGGGTTCGGGGTCATGGAGGTCGACGCCGACGGACGGGTGCGCTCGTTCCTGGAAAAGCCCACCGCCCCCGAGCCGATGCCGGGGCGCAACGATATCGCCCTGGCCTCCATGGGCATCTACGTCTTCAATCGCGACTTCCTGTTCGAGCAACTCATCAGAGACGCTGACTCGCCGCGCTCAAGCCACGACTTCGGCAAAGACATCATCCCCGCGGTCATCGGTCGCTATCGGATCATGGCCTATCCGTTTCGCGATGCCAAGAGCGGCGAGGGTGCCTATTGGCGAGATGTCGGTACCGTCGATGCCTTCTGGGAGGCCAATCTGGAATTGATCGGCGTCACCCCTCCGCTCAATCTCTATGACGATACCTGGCCGATCTGGACCTATCAGGAACAACTGCCACCGGCCAAATTCGTCTTCGACGACGATGAACGCCGCGGGATGGCGGTAGACTCGATGGTATCTGGCGGCTGCATCATCTCCGGGGCCACGGTACGCCATTCTCTGCTGTTTTCCAACGTGCGCGTGAACTCGTTCGCCACGGTGCAGGACTCGGTGCTGCTGCCCAATGTAGAGATCGGCCGCAACTGCGATATCCATCGCGCCGTCATCGATCGTCATTGCAGAATCGACGAGGGGACCATCATCGGCCGCGACCGCGCCGAGGACGAGGCCCGCGGCTTCTTCGTCACCGAAGGCGGCGTCACCCTGGTTACCCCAGACATGCTGGGCCAGTCGATTAACCGGCTGCGCTGAACCGCATCCCCGCGCCCGTCACCCGATCCCGCGAACCGACCCTGGCCGGCCCCGCCCTGGACAGGGTGGGGCACGCGGACGCCGGGCTCGTCCCGGTGCCACGGAGGGCGTGCGACCGAACCCTGAACCTGCCTACCGTCGGAGTTCCCCGTCCCCCATGGATTCACCGCCTGCCACCGACAGCATCGACCGACGCCGCGCCGGCGTTCTGCTGCATCTGACCTCTCTCCCCGGCGCCGGCCCCAATGGAGATCTGGGCTGGGAGGCCTTCAATTTCGTCAATTTCCTTGCCGACTGCGGGGTGACGGTCTGGCAGATGCTGCCGGTAGGGCCGACCCAAGGCGGCGGCTCGCCGTATCAGACGAGTTCGGTCCATGCCGGCAGCGCGCAACTGATCAGCCTGGCACCACTGGTGCAATCGGGCTGGCTGGATGCCGCGCCCGAGGACGACCACGACGGCACGGCCAGACACGCGGCCTTTCAGCACTGCCATCAGCGTTTCGGCCAGGTCGCCAGCGCCGAGGACCGCGCCGCGCTGGAGCAGTTCTGCGCCGAGCAGGCATATTGGCTGGCCGACTATTCCCTCTACCGGGCCATCCATGAGCATCGCGATGCCCCCTGGTGGGACTGGCCCAAGGGTCTGCGCGGGCGCGAACGCGCCGCCTTGACGCGGGAGCGTACCCGTCTGGCCGCCGCGATTGCCTACATCCAGTTCGAGCAGTTCCTGTTCTTCCGGCAATGGGACGCGCTGCGCACCTATGCCAACGGCAAGGGGGTACGGCTGTTCGGCGACATGCCCATCTTCGTCGCCCATGACAGCGCCGAGGTCTGGGCCCGCCCGCAGGACTTCGATCTCAATCCCGACGGCACCCTGAGGGTGGTGGCTGGGGTGCCGCCCGACTACTTCTCCGCCACCGGCCAGCGCTGGGGCAATCCGCTCTATCGCTGGGACCGGCTGGCCGCCAGCGACTATTGCTTCTGGATCGACCGCATCCGCACCCAGTTACGGCTGTTCGACATGATCCGCATCGATCATTTCCGCGGATTCGATGCCTATTGGGAGATCCCCGCACACGAGGCAACAGCGATCAATGGCACCTGGGTGCAGGCCGATGGTGATGCCTTGTTCGCTCGCCTGGGCCAGGAATTCGGCGAACTGCCGCTGATCGCCGAGGATCTCGGCGTGATCACCGATGCGGTCGATGCCCTGCGCGCCAAATACCGGATGCCGGGCATGAAGGTGCTGCAATTCGCTTTCGAGGGCGGCCCCGACAACCCCTACCTGCCCTATCATCACGGGCGCGACTCGGTGGTCTACACCGGCACCCACGATAACGACACCACGCTGGGCTGGTATCAATCCATCGACCCCGGCCTGCGTGCCCACGTGGACGATTATCTGGGTCATTGCGGCGAGCCCATGCCTTGGCCGATGATCCGCTGCGCCCTGGGCTCGCGCGCCGACCTGGCTATCATTCCGATGCAGGACCTGCTCGCGCTGGACGGTGCCCATCGGATGAACACCCCTGGCACCGCCACCGACAACTGGACCTGGCGCTATGGCTGGGACCAGATCCCAGCCGACCTGCCGGCTCGCCTGACCCACCTGGTGCGGCTCTACGGGCGGGCACCAGTCTAGCGCGCGGTTCGGGTGTTTGCGCCCGCGACCGCGCCCGGCCACCCAGACCACCAGGTCGCGGCTGCAACCGCTCCCGCCGCAGCGGCACGGTAGGACTGCTGGTCTTCCTACTGCTGTCAGGACCCGACCCGATGCGGGGCAACAACAACGCGCACGCCCTTCCCGACTGCGGGCGCAGACCCCTAACATCCTGACCCGCAAGACCGGAACCAAAGCCGGCCGTTCCTCCCCACCACTGCACAGGAGCACCCCATGTCAGCGGAATCGAGCTGTCCCTTCACGGGTGGCCCTGGCGCGCGCACGCGCGCCGCGTCCCAGTCCAATCGCGACTGGTGGCCACATCGACTCAATCTCAGAATCCTCCATCTGCACTCCGACAAGTCCAATCCGATGGGCGCCTGCTTCAATTACGCAGAGGCGTTCGGGCAACTCGATCTGGCCGCAGTCAAGCGGGACCTCTACGCGCTGATGACCGATTCCCAGGACTGGTGGCCGGCGGATTGGGGCCATTACGGCGGCCTGTTCGTGCGCATGGCCTGGCACAGTGCCGGCACCTATCGCATCGCCGACGGCCGCGGCGGTGCCGGCACCGGCAATCAACGTTTCGCACCAGTCAACAGTTGGCCCGATAACGGCAACCTGGACAAGGCCCGCCGGTTGCTCTGGCCGATCAAGCAGAAATATGGTAGCCGGCTGTCCTGGGCCGACCTGATCATCCTGGCCGGCAATTGCGCGCTGGAATCCATGGGCCTGAAAACCTTCGGCTTCGCCGGCGGGCGCACCGACATCTGGGAACCGGAGGACGACATCTACTGGGGGGCCGAGGCCGAATGGCTGGGCGATCAGCGCTATCGTGGCGAGCGCGAACTGGAAAACCCGCTGGGCGCGGTGCAGATGGGGCTGATCTACGTCAACCCGGAAGGCCCCAACGGCCAGCCAGACCCGGTCGCCTCGGGCCGCGATGTACGCGAGACCTTTGCCCGCATGGCGATGAACGATGAGGAGACCGTCGCGCTGGTGGCCGGCGGCCATACCTTCGGCAAATGCCATGGCGCCGGTGATCCGGCGCTAGTCGGCCCAGAACCCGAGGCGGCACCGCTGGAACAGATGGGCCTGGGCTGGAAGAACCGCTTCGGCACCGGCAAGGGGGCAGACACCACCACCAGCGGCATCGAAGGGGCCTGGAAGCCGCACCCGACCCGCTGGGACATGGGCTACTTCGATATGCTCTTCGGCTATGAATGGGAACTGGTCAAGAGCCCGGCCGGGGCCTGGCAATGGCTGGCCAAGGGCGTGCGCGAGGAGCATCTGATCCCTGATTCCCATGATCCGTCGAAAAGGCACCGGCCGATGATGACCACGGCGGACCTGTCGCTGCGCTTCGATTCGATCTACGAGCCGATTGCGCGGCGCTTTCACCAGGACCCGCAGGCCTTCGCTGATGCCTTCGCCCGCGCCTGGTTCAAGCTGACCCATCGCGACATGGGACCGCGCACGCGCTACCTCGGCCCCGAGGTCCCGGCCGAAGAACTGATCTGGCAGGACCCGGTGCCCGCCGTCGATCACCCATTGATCGGCGCGCCGGAGATCACGGACCTCGAGGCCCGGGTGCTCGACGCCGGCCTATCGCTCGCCGAGCTGGTGCGCACCGCCTGGGCCTCCGCGGCCACCTTCCGCGGGTCGGACATGCGCGGCGGCGCCAATGGCGCGCGCATCCGCCTGGCCCCGCAAAAGGATTGGGAGGTGAACCAGCCGGCCGAACTGACCCGCGTTCTGCGCACCCTGGCCGGCATCCGACAGACATTCAACGATGCCCAGAACGGTGGGGTCCGGGTCTCGCTTGCCGACCTGATCGTCCTCGCCGGCGGTGCTGCGATCAAGGAGGCCGCTCGGCAGGCGGGTCATCCGGTGACGGTGCCCTTCGCACCCGGGCGCACCGATGCGACGCCGGAACAGACCGATGTCGAATCCTTCGCCGTGCTGGAACCACTGGCGGATGGGTTCCGCAATTATGTGCGCGCGGGGCTGCAGACCCCGCCCGAGGAATTGCTGCTGGATCGGGCGCAACTGCTCAAGCTCACCGCCCCGGAGATGACCGTGCTCATCGGCGGCCTGCGCGCGCTTGCTGCGAACGTCGGCCAGTCGCCGCATGGCGTGCTCACCGATCGGCCTGGGCGCTTGACCAACGACTTCTTCGTCAATCTCCTCGACATGGCAACCGAATGGCAGCCCGCCGCCACCGATGGGCTCTACGAGGGCGTCGAGCGCGCCAGCGGCCGGGTCAAATGGACCGCGACCCGAGTCGATCTGATGTTCGGGTCGAACGCCGAGTTGCGGGCGATCGCCGAGGTCTATGGGAGCGCGGACGCGGGGCAGAAGTTCGTCGACGACTTCGCCGCTGCCTGGTCGAAGGTCATGCATCTGGATCGCTACGACCTCGCGTAGATCGCATCCGCGATTCGACCAATCGGCAACCGACGGGCGCCCGGTGGGCGCCCGTCTGCGCCGACGCCGAGCACGGGCCACCGGCTTGCACCGGGTGACGCGGGGCGGGTCTATGCCGATATCGGCCGTCCGGCTGTGGCGCAGCATCAATCGCTGGCCATGCCGCCGCCAGTGGAACGAACCAACCGGCGCGGGTCTCAACCAACGGTGATGAAGCAACGATCGTGGTTCTCGTTGATCGTCTTGGCCCTGGCCCTGGCGGCCTGTGACGGGATCGGCGCCGACGGCGGCGCTGGCCGGGCGGCCACTGAGGCCGGCCCGCCGCCCGAGCGGGCACTGCCGGTGCGGGTGCTGACCGTGGCACCGCGGGATCTGTCGCGGCGCGTGCAGGTCGCGGCCGCGGTCGAGCCACTGCGCACCATCCGCCTGGCCGCGCGCACCGAGGGCGTGCTGAGCAAGGTGCTAGTGGAGGAAGGCGATGCGGTGCGCGCGCAGCAGCGCCTCGCCCGCATCGATGTCCGCGAACAACAGGCCGAGCTAGCGCGGGCACAGGCGCGCCTGCAGGAGCGCCAGTCGCAGTTCCACCGGCTGCAGCA
Source organism: Chromatiaceae bacterium (assembly GCA_007693535.1). Taxonomy (GTDB): domain Bacteria; phylum Pseudomonadota; class Gammaproteobacteria; order Chromatiales; family Chromatiaceae; genus Lamprobacter. The sequence goes on along the minus strand of REDK01000097.1, from coordinate 28,421 downwards.
ATTGCAGGCACGCGCCTACGTCGAGACTGCGAGCGTCGAGACCGCGGCCGCCGAACTGGCCGTGGCTGCGAGCGAGGTGGATCTATGGCAGGCACGGGTGGACTTCGGCACCGTTGCCGCGACCATCGACGGCACCGTGGTCAGCCGCGAAATCGAACCCGGCGAGGCGATCGGACGCCACGCGCCCCTGTTCTCCATCGCCGATCTCTCCAATCTGGTCGTGCGGGTCGGCGTCTCGGAACTGGATGCCCCCGCGCTGCAGCCGGGCGATTCAGTTCTGGTGCAGGTCGATGCAGTGGGCGAGCACAATCCACTCACCGGCCGCATCCGGCGCATCTTTCCCGCCGCCGAGGCCGACAGCCGCCTGATCCGTGTCGAGATCGCCCTGCCCGCGGCGGCCGAACTCGGTGTGCGCCCCGGCTATCTGGCCCGCGTGCAGCTCCTGGTCGACCGGCGCGAGGGGGTGCTGGCGGTGCCCGCCGCGGCCGTCGCCACGACCGGCGGAGAGACCTTCGTGATGGTCGTGGACGCGCAGCAGCGCCTGCAGCAGCGCCCGATCGAGCCTGGCATCCTGCGCGGCAACTGGCGCGAGGTCCGCGCCGGCCTGGACCCTGGCGAGCAGGTGGTCGACGCCAATCCCATCGAGCTGACCGCCGGCACCCTGGTGCGAATCATCGACTAGCCACCGCTGCCGGCCCCGGCGGACGAGCGCACCTGGCCACGTGCCGCGCCGCCCTCCCCTGACCCCAGCCTCCCCTGCCCGCAGTCTCTCATGAGCAACCCACGCGACACCGAAGATCCGGCCCGGGGCACCCGCTACTACCGCGGGCTGACTCATGCCGCTATCCGCCGCCCAGTCGGCACCCTGGCGATCGCCTTGGTGGTGCTAGTTCTAGGGCTGTTCTTCGTCGAGCGGCTGGCGATCAACCTGCTGCCAGCGGTGGAGTATCCACTGGTGCGGATCACGGTGAACTATCCCGGGGTCGCGCCGGAGGTGATGGAGGAGCAGGTGACCAGGGTACTGGAGCGGAACCTGGCTGCGGTGGAGAACCTGAGCCGCCTCGCCAGCCGCGCCTCGGAGGGGCGCACGAATGTGGATCTGCACTTCGAACAGGGCGTGGACCTGGACATCGCGATGCAGAATGCCGCGCGCCAACTGGAGACCGCCCGCCAGCAACTCCCGAGCGACATCGAGGCGCCGCGCCTGCGCAAATGGGACCCCGGCGAATGGGCGGTCTGGCGCGCCGGTTTCTCCTCGGCAACGCGCTCGCCACGGGAGGTGCGCGACTGGGTGGAGCAGCGTCTGGTGCCGCAATTGCAATCCATCGGCGGCGTAGCGGCAGTGGAGGCAGCCGGCGGCCAGGTGCGCGAGATCGAGGTGGTGCTCGATCAACAGCGGCTGCGCTCCTACGGCCTGACCCTGCAGCAGGTGGCCGAGCAACTGGCCGCGGAGAACGTCAACCTGGCCGCCGGCAACATCACCTCGGAACGCTTCGACGTCATGGCACGCACCGACGGGCGCTTCACCAGTCCGGCGCAGATCGGCGAGGTGCTACTCAACATCCCCGGCAGCCAGCGCCGCATCCGCCTCGCCGAGGTGGCCGAGGTGCGCGACGGCTTCCGCGAACAGCGCCTGTTCGTGCGGCTGAACGGCACCCCGGCGACCCAGGTGTCGATCTTCAAGCTGCCCGAGGCCAACGTTGTGGCGGTGGTGGATACGGTCACCGATCGCATTGATCAGCTCGCCCACTCTGGCTTCCTGCCCCCCGACATCACCTGGCAGGTGACCGGTGACGGCGCCTACTTCGTGCGCGGCTCGCTGGATGCCGTGGCCGCGGCGGCCATCCTCGGGGCGCTGCTGGCAATGCTGGTGGTGCTGGCCTTCCTCGGCTCGCTCCGCAAAAGCTTCGTGATTGGGCTGTCGATCCCACTGGCGATCCTCTGCACCTTTGTACTGATGGGCCTCGGTGGACTGACCCTGAATGTGATCAGCCTCGGCGGGCTGGCGCTCGGGGTCGGGCTGCTGCTCGATAACGCCATCGTGATGCTGGAGAACATCGCCCGCCATCAGCGCGACCTCGGGCGCGACCCCAGCGCCGCCGCCCACGCCGGGGCCGACGAGGTCATCTCCGCCATCAGCGCCGGCACCCTGACCAACCTGGCGGCAGTGGCCCCATTCCTGCTGATCACCGGCATGGCGGCACTGGTCTTTCGCGAGCTGATCCTGACCATCTCCTTCGCGGTGATCGCCTCGCTGGCCTTGGCTCTGACCCTGGTGCCCATGCTCGCGGCCCAGTTGGGTCAGGTGCGCTGGCACTCTGGGCTGGATCGCAGCCGTCCCTTGCGTGCCTTCAATGCCGGCATCGACGCCCTCGGGCAGGGCTACGGCCGGCTGCTCAGCCGGCTGCTGCGCTGGCGCTGGGCGGTCGTGCTGAGCGCCCTGGTCCTATTGGCCGGCAGCCTGTTCGGGGTGCGCCAGCTCGGCAGCGAGTTCCTGCCGCAGCTCGACGACGGCCAGGTCCATGTACGCCTGTCTCTACCGCCGGGCACGCCGCCGGCAGAGACCGATCGCGCCGCGCGCCTGGTTGAGCAAACCCTGCTCGAACTGCCCGCGGTTCAGAGCGTATTCGCGCTGGTGGGCGGCCATCTGCACGGCGGGGTGATCTCCGAGCGCCCTGGGACCGCTCGCATGGACGTGCGCCTGACCCCGGCCGCAGAGCGCCCGGCGCTGCCCGCCGGGCACTGGGTCGCCATGGCCCAGCGCCGGCTGCGCCAACTGGACATCCCCAATGCCGACCTCCGGGTGCAACCGCCGCGCATCCCCGGACTCACTGTCGGCAGCACCGGCGATGACCTCGACCTGATGATCGTCGGCGAGGATCTGTCGGTGCTGCAGGGGCTAGCGCAGGAGTTCGTCGCGGCGCTGGCTGACATTCCCGGTCTAGACGACCTGGAAGTGGCGCGCGCCGATCGCACCCCGCTGCTCAGCGTCGCCGTGGACCGCGAGCGCGCCGCCACCCTGGGCCTGAATGTCGGCGAGATCGGCGCTGCCCTGCGCGATGCGGTCACCGGCGCCATCCCAACCCGCTATGCCACCGGCGTGGATGAATACGACGTGCGTGTGCGCCTGCCGCGGGCGGTCACCGGTGATGCCCAGGCCCTGGGCCAGGTCCTGATCGCCGCCGCCGACGGGCGCATCCTGCACCTGCATGACCTGGCCGGCTTCGAGCTGGGCGAGGGACCGGCCCACATTGAACGCGAGAACCAGGTGCGCATCCAGCGCATCACCGGCAACTTCAACACCGCGCTCAACGATGCCGGCAGCATCATGGCCGCCACCCGTGCCCGGGTTGCCGAGGTCGCCATCCCGGACCGCTACGGGCTTATCTTCGGCGGCCAGTTCGAGACGGTCGCCGAGACCGAGGCAGAGCTGCGCACCGCGGTGCTGCTGGCGCTGTTCCTGGTCTTCGTGGTGCTCGCGGTGCAATACGAGCGCCTATCCAACCCGCTGGTGATCATGGCCGCGGCCCCGCTCTGTCTGATCGGCGTGGTGGCCCTGCTGTGGCTCACCGCCACCCCGCTCTCGGCCCCGGCCCTGTTGGGGCTGATTCTGCTCATCGGCATCGTCGTCAACAATGCCATCTTGCTGGTCGAATACATCGAACGCGGCCGCCGCCGCGGCCACGACCTGACCAGTGCCGTGATCGCGGCCGGGCGCGTGCGGCTGCGGCCGATCCTGATGACGACCCTGACCACCGCCGTCGGCATGCTCCCGCTGGCGGCCGGCATGGGCGCCGGGGCCAGGCTGATGCAACCGCTGGCGATCGCTGTGATCGGTGGCCTGCTCAGCGCCATGTTCCTGACGCTATTGCTGATTCCCTGCCTGTACCTGATCGTTCAGCAGGCCAGTGCCGGGCTGCTGCAGTGGCTGCGCGGCGGACGCGCCGTGGCTGCGGCACCATGACCGCGCCGACCCGCCAGCCGCACCACCCACCACCGCCGCCTGGGCGCGCACCGACTACCTCCCCGATCCAGCGCTACCTCGAGGGCCTGCATGCGCGTTTTGCCGATCATCGCGAGGGAACGGTGGCGTCCTATATCCCGGAACTCGCCCGCGCCGATCCGGACTGGTTCGCGATCGCCATCGCCACCGTCGATGGCCAGGTCTATCAGGTCGGAGACAGCCAGCAGCCCTTCACCTTGCAATCGATTTCCAAGCCGCTCGTCTACGGGCTGGCGCTCGCCGAGCACGGCGTAGACGCGGTGCTGGCCAAGGTGGGGGTGGAGCCGTCCGGGGAGGCCTTCAATTCGATCAGCCTGGAGCCGGTGACCGGACGGCCCTTGAACCCGATGATCAATGCCGGGGCGATCGCGGTCAGCAGCCTGATCGGCGGTACCGATGCGGCGGCGCGCGAGCAACGCATCCTGGACTGCTTCGGTGGCTATACTGGCCATCCTATGGCCATCGATACAGCGGTCTATGCCTCGGAGTCCCGCACTGGCCATCGCAACCGGGCGCTGGCCCATCTGATGCGCAATTTCGGCATCATCGAGGGGGACCCGGAGCGCGGGCTGGACCTCTATTTTCGCCAATGCGCGGTGCAGGTGGATTGCCGCGACCTCGCCCTGATGGCAGCCTGCCTGGCCAACCAGGGCGTCAATCCGCTCACCGGGGTGCGCGCCCTCGGCGCCGACGATGTGGTCCGGGTGCTGTCGGTGATGGCCTCCTGCGGCATGTATGACTATTCCGGCGGTTGGCTCTATCGGGTCGGCATGCCGGCCAAGAGCGGGGTCGGCGGCGGCATCATCGCGGTACTACCGGGCCAGGTCGGCGTCGCGGTGTTCTCGCCGCGGCTCGACGCGCGCGGCAACAGCAGTCGCGGGCTGGCAGTCTGCGAGCAACTCGCGGCCGACTTCGATCTGCATCTCTTCCATGCCAGTCGGGCCACCGCAGCGGCGGTCATCCGCGCCCGCTTCGATGCCAGTCAGGTGAGTTCAGGGCGCCGGCGCCGACTTGCCGAGCGCCGTCTGTTGGCGGCCGAGGGTCGGCGCATTCTGGTCTACGAACTGCAGGGGGAACTTGGTATCGGCGCTGCCGAATCGCTGGTCCATGCACTGTTCGGCCGCCTGGAAGGGGTCAGCACGCTGATCCTCGATCTCGGCCGGGTGGTGCAGATCGACCAGGCCGCCGCCCGCCTGCTCGCCGAACTGGCGCGCGACATCGCCGCCAGTGGTCGCACCCTGCTGCTGCCGGGGGCGGGCGAGCAGCGGGCCTTGGTGGATTGCGTTGGTGCACGCTGGCCGGCAGCCGCGGACCAGCCCCTCTTGCGGTTTGCCACCCTCGCCGGCGCGTTGGCCTGGGCCGAAGACCAGCTCTTGCAACCACTGACCCCGCGGCGACCGAACCCAGCCACGGCCACCCCCGGCGACAATGACCTCTGCCAGGACCTCAGCGCGGCCGATCGCGCGCGGCTGACGGCGCTGGCCACGCGGGTCACCTATGCCGCCGGCGCGGTCGTCTTCGGTCCCGGCGCTGCCGCCGAGGCGCTGTTCCTGATCGCGAGCGGCGAGTTCGAGGTACTGCGACCAGTCAGCGGCGACGCCCCGCAGCACCTCGCCATCCTGGGGCCGGGCATGGTCTTCGGTGAACTGTCGCTTGCCACCGGCGCGCCCCGCACCACCCAGGTGCAGGCTCGCACCGCGGGCGTCTGTTGGCAGGTCCCCTTCGCCGCCATCGATGCCGAACTCGCGGCCCGACTACGCGCGGGCATCACCCGCCGCCTGGTCGAACAGCTGAGCGCGGCCACGCGGGCGCTGGATCTGCTGCGCTGAGGGACAGGACCGGCGCCGGCGCGTGCACCACTCAGGCGGGCGGTCCGCCCCGAGCGCAGCCCCAGCCGCTACAGGTCGCTCCACATGCGCACCAAGTTGTTGTAGGCGCGATCCACCTGCCCGGTGTGCCTGGCCCCGGGCTGCTCCTTCTGCAGATGTTCGCGGGCCAGATTGAGTTCGTAGAGCAGTTCGCGCTGAGCCGGGTCGCGCACATAGCTCTGAATCCAGGTCAGGGCCACCAGGCGCTCGCCGCTGCTGACCTCGGCGACCCGATGCAAGCTGGAGGAGGGATAGATCACCGCATCGCCGGCGTCCAGCTTGACAGCCTGCTCGCCGAACGCGCTGCGGATGATCAGCTCGCCGCCGGCATAGTCGGTCGGCGGGTTCAGGAACAGGGTCAGGGAGCAATCGCTGCGAAAGCGCGGTCCGCTGCTACCCATGATCGGATCATCGATATGGTCGCCATAGGCCATCCCCGGCCGGTAGCGGGCAATGATCGGGTCGGCAACGCGGTGCGGCAGTACACCGAAGCGGAAGGTCTCGTGGTGACCCAGGCTGGCCATCAGGATGCGCACCAGCAACTGCATGCGCTCGGGGGCCTGACGCAGCTCCTGATTGTGCTTGACGCGGGCGGCGGCGCGCCCAGCGCTGAGCCGGCCATCGACGAAATCGGCCCCGGCGAGCACCTCGTGGACCTTGGCGAGCTGGGCCGGATTCAACAGGGCGGGGATGTGCAACAGCATGGGGTTCGCGAGTGCGGTGGAAGGATGCCAAGCCAGGTGATAACGCGCAGGCAGCGGCGGCCACCCTGCTTGTCCGACGGTCACGGTGGCGCTGATGGTGGCCAGGGACCGATCGAGGCGACTGCTGGGACCTTAGCCAGACACGGGGGCCAGTTTGGCGCGGTGCATCCCCGCCATGGGCATCGTTGCGGGAGGCTAGAATGGTCGCCCTGAGCAGGATGCAGAGCCGGACCAGGCATCCGATCCTGTTCGTCAGTCCTGATTCACAGTGCCGATCGCCAGCCCACATCGTCAGCCGCTACCGACGGAGCCGCCCCATGCTTTTGAAGGTCATCATCGAGGAGCAAGTCTACACCCTGCAGGTCCCGGAGCCGTTGCTGACCGAGGCCAGCGAATTCTTCGAACAGCTCGACCGCGACATGGACCCGGGTTGGCAGATGAGCCGGGAATGGGTGGACGCCCCGGATCGCCTGCAGCGCTGCCAGATCGTCGCCGACAAGCTGCTCACGGCGCTGGAGAAAGAGAACCAACGCCTGGGCCTGCTGATGGCCGCCTATCTACTCAGCCGGCTGCCGGACCTGGAGGCGGTGGAACTGGACGTGCACGGCGAGATTCAGAACAACAGCTTCCGGCTGCGCCCGCCCGCGGCAAGCGACACCCGACCTGCTACCGCCACGGCGCCAGCCGCCACGTTGGCAGCAGCACCAACGGGGGTGCCCGCGATGGCGCCGGCATCGGCGCCAACAGCACCCGCCGCCGATATGCCGTCCGGTCTCGGCAAGATCGCCGCCATGACCCAGGCCGGGCACGATGTGACCAAGGCGTTCCGGGTCGGCAAGGGCTGGCGCTTCTCGGTCTATGATCATGCCACCGGCGCCTGGCAGGATTCGCCGCTGCTGGCCACCCAGGCCGAGGCCGAGCGCCTGCGTCAGCTCGCCTTCCGCGAGCGCTACGAGGCCCTGCAGCGCCAACCCTGAGCCCGGCCTGTCACAATGGGGCCGGTAACGATGGAACCGACTGGCGCCCCACGGCGCAACCAAGGACCACCACCGCCGCCCAGGCGCGCGGTGCTCCGGGCCTGACGGTCGCCCCACGCGCACCGCACCGGCGCCCTGCCCAGAGTTATCACCGGCCGCCCCGCCCCATCGACGCATCGAGCCCCGTCCATCATGCCCGCGGACCTGCTGTCCTCCCTGTCCTCCAGTGCCCTGGCCGTCATCGCCCTGCTGGACTGGACTGGCTGGTTCAGCCTTGCCCTGGTGGTTTTTTGTTTTCTGCTGTTCGCGCGCACCCGCATCGCCCCCGACCTCATCACCAGCGGCGCCCTGACCCTGTTGCTGGTCACCAACATCCTGACCCCGGCCGAGGCCCTGGCCGGCTTTTCCAATCAGGGCATGCTGACCGTCGCGGTGCTCTATGTCGTGGTCTCCGGGCTCACCGAGACGGGCGCGGTGGGCTGGCTTGGCCAGTCGCTGCTGGGGCGCCCGCGCGGCGAGGCGCAGGCCCAGTTGCGGCTGATGCTGCCGGTGGCCGGGCTCAGCGCCTTTCTGAACAACACCCCGGTGGTTGCCATTTTCATCCCAGCGGTGACCGACTGGGCCAAGCGCCATCGCCTGACGCTGTCGCGGCTGCTGCTCCCGTTGAGCTATGCCAGCATCGCCGGCGGCCTCTGTACCCTGATCGGCACCAGCACCAATCTAGTGGTCAACGGTCTCTACAGCGCCCGCACCGGCGGCACTGGGCTGCGCATGTTCGATCTCATTTGGATCGGAGTACCGCTGGTGGTGCTGGTGATCGGCTTCGTGGTCCTGGTCGGACGTTGGCTGTTGCCGGCACGGGTGCCAGCGAGTACCAGCCTGGCCGATGTGCGCAGTTACACCAGCGAGGTGCTGGTGCCGGCCGGCAGCCCGTGGCACGGGCGCAGCCTGGAGGCGGCCGGGCTCTGTCAGGTGCCGGGGCTATTCTTGGTGGAGATCGAGCGCAGCGGACAGTGCATCCCGGCCATGTCCGGCCAGGAGATCATGCAGGCTGGCGACCGGCTGGTCTTCGCCGGCAGCCTGGACGCGGTGCTGGACCTGCAGCGCACCCGCGGGCTGGTGCCGGCCGGCGAGCAGCGCTTCGCCCTGGAAGGACCGCGCGCCGACCGCTGTTTCGTCGAGGCGGTGCTTGCCAACCACAACCCACTGCTGCGCGAAGAGGCCACTGTCGATGCCTTCCGCCGGCAGTACAACGCGGTGATCATCGCCCTCTCGCGCCACGGAGAGCGCATCGACCGCAAGCTCGGCGAGGTGGTCCTAGAGCCCGGCGACACCCTGCTGCTGGAGGCCTGGCCGGAATTCGTCGCCCGCGAGCGCAACAGCCGCGACTTCCTGGTGGTGCGCCAGCTCGGCGACGAGCATCCACTGGTGCATGAGCGCGCCCCCCTGGCATTGGCCATCGTGGTGGCCATGGTCGCCAGCGTCGGGGTGGGCCTGTTCAGCATGTTCGAGGGGGCCCTGCTCGCCGCCGCCGCGATGCTGCTGACCGGCTGCACCACCGCGGCGGTGGCCCGCCGCGCCCCGGACTGGCAGGTGCTGGTAGTGATCGCCACCTCGTTTGGGATCGGCACCGCGCTGGAGAAGACCGGCGCCGCCGCCCTGCTGGCCGGCTCGCTGATCGAACTCGCCGGCGGAATGCCCTGGCTGGCGCTGGCCTTGGTGTTCATCGCTGCCGCCCTGCTGACCGCGGTGGCCACCAATAACGTCGCGGCGGTGCTGGTGTTTCCGATCGCGATGGATACCGCCACGCTGGTGCAGGCGAGCCCGCTGCCCTTCATGATCGTGTTGATGGTCGGCGCCTCGGCCAGCTTCGCCACCCCGATCGGCTATCAGACCAACCTGATGGTGTTCAATATCGGCGGCTACCGCTTTAGCGACTTCGTGCGCATCGGCCTACCCCTGACCCTGCTGGTCGGCGTGACCAGTGTGGCCCTGGTACCGCTGATCTGGCCGTTTTCGCCCTGACCAACGCCCGCTCGCCAGCGACCCCCGATGAGCGCCTTCTCCGACCCCTTCGCGGCCTGGCTGGCCGGCCTGCTGGCGCTGCTCGACTGGCAGGGCTGGTTCACCCTGACGGTGGTGCTGGGGGCCTTCGTGCTGCTGGCGCGCCCGCGCACAGCGCCTGACCTGGTCACCGCCGGAGCGCTGACGGCGCTGTTGATCAGCGGCGTGCTGACCCCGGCCGAGGCCCTGATCGGCTTCTCCAACCCGGGCATGATCACCATCGCAGTGCTCTACGTGGTGGTCACCGGCCTCACCGAGACCGGTGCCGTGCACTGGCTAGGCCAGGCCCTGCTCGGACGCCCGCGTAGCGAGGCGCGCGCGCAATTGCGGCTGATGGCCATCGCCGCCGGCTGCAGCGCCTTCCTCAACACCAAGCCGGTGGTAGCGATCTTCATCCCGGCAGTGACCGACTGGGCGCGCCGCCAGCGCCTGACCCTGTCGCGGCTGCTGCTGCCGCTGAGCTATGCGGCCATCGCCGGCGGCAGTTGCACCCTGGTCGGCACCAGTACCAACCTGATCGTCAATGGGCTGTATATTGCCCGCAGCGACGGCCCCGGGCTGAGGCTGTTCGATCTGACCTGGGTCGGGCTGCCGGTGGTGCTGGCAGTGCTAGTCTTCATGCTGACCGCCGGGCGCTGGCTGCTGCCGGCGCGCGGCTCGGCCAGCGCCAGCTATCGGGAGGTGCGCCGCTACACCAGCGAGATGCTGATCCCCGCCGGCAGCCCGCTGCACGGCAAGAGCGTCGAGACGGCCGGGCTGCGCCAGTTGCCCGGGCTGTTCCTGGTTCAGATCGAGCGGCCCGGGCGGATCATCCCGGCGGTCTCGGCGCAGGAGATCCTCTACGCCGGTGACCGGCTGGTCTTCGCCGGGATTCTGGACTCGGTGCTGGACGTACAGCGCACCCGTGGACTGGTCCCGGCCACCGATCAGGTCTTCAAGCTCGACGGCCCCCGCCACGACCGCTGCTTCGTCGAGGTCGTGCTGGCGCGGCGGGCCCCGGTGGTGGGGCGCAGCGTGCGCGCTGGGCGCTTCCGCAACCGCTATGGTGCGGTGATCATCGCCGTCTCCCGCCACGGCGAGCGCATCGACCGCAAGCTCGGCGACATCGTGCTCGCCCGCGGCGACACCCTGCTGCTGGAGACCCGCCCCGAGTTCGTCGACCAGTATCGCAACTCGCGCGATTTCCTGATCGTGCATCCCCTGGGCGACGCCCACCCCCCCATCCACGAGCGCGCTCCGCTGGCCCTGGCCATCGTCGTCGCCATGGTGGCCAGCGCCGCGGTGGGCCTGTTCACGCTGCTGGAGGCAGCTATGCTGGCGGCCGGGGCCATGCTGCTGACCCGCTGCACCAGCGCCCGAGTGGCGCGCCAGGCGCCGGACTGGCAGGTACTGATCGTGATCGCCGCCTCCTTCGGCATCGCCGCCGCCTTGGAGCAGACCGGCGCCGCGGTGCTGCTGTCCGGGGCCCTGATCGAGCTGGCCGGCGGCGCCGCCTGGCCGGCCTTGGCGCTGTTCTTCTGCGCGGTCGCGCTGGTCACCGCGATCGCCACCAACAGCGTCGCCGCGGTGCTGATGTTCCCGGTGGCCATGGACACCGCGGCCCTGGTCGGGGCCAGTCCGCTGCCCTTCCTGATGGTGCTGATGATCGGCGCCTCGGCCAGCTTCGCGACCCCGATCGGCTATCAGACCAACCTGATGGTCTATAACATTGGTGGCTACCGCTTCGGCGACTTCGTGCGCATCGGCGTCCCCCTGACATTGGTGGTAGGGGCCGTCAGCGTCGGCCTGGTTCCGCTGGTCTGGCCATTCTGAGCGCCGGCATCCGCCCCGACCACTGCCGCCCCTGCTGCGGCCAGCGCCCCCCGTCGCCGCTTGGCCTTTAGCGCGCTATCGGAGACGATGACGAGGCGGGATCTCGGGCAGAATGCTCGACCAATCAGCCGCTTGTATGTCTCCAACGGAGGCCGCCGGCATGGCGTGTTCGATGCGCGACGGACGGGAACAGGTCTATCACTGGCTGCGCACCAGCCTGCTCGGCCTGCAACCCAGCGCCGGGGCCGGGCCGATCAACGACATCAAACCGCTGGAGCGCTGGCAGACCGGCATCCTGTTTCCGGTGCTGAGCGATGCCCACGGGCTCGATGCCGCAGGCGACGACAGCGACGATACGCCCGAAGGGTTGGACCTGACCGGGGACGCCGCGCCCGCCGCCGCGGCCACCAACCAGCCGCAGCGCCGCTTCGTCCCACCATCGTCGGTCGGCTTCTCGTTCTATATCGAGAACGATGCGGTCCGGCTTGCGGTCATCCCGCGGGCGCTGCGCTTCGAGCCGGCCGATGACCGCACCAAGGCCGGTCGCGCGGACCACTGGCGGGCGGTCCCGCTGGGGGTCGACGAGGCCGATGCGCGGATCTTCACGCCCCCCGGCACCCGCCGCCGCCAACACGAGCGCCACCCGGTGTTCGCCAGCCGCGCCGAGGTCATGACGCGGTGGCGCCCCCTTGGGTCCGGCTGGCTGGTCACGGTGTCGCTCAGCAACACCAGCCAGGATCCCGGGACAGGAGACGACCCGCGCCGGGCTGCCGCGCGCAACGCCCTCGCGCTGTTTCAGGTGCAACTGGACTGTGTGATCGAGGCCGGCTGGGTCGGTGACTACCCGCGGGTCGATCCGGCGTTGTTGGATGACGAGGAGCGGGAATTGGAGCTGCAATACCGCCACCACCGCATCTACGCCATCGGCCACGGCGCGGCGGTCGCTTGGCAGGTGGCGGACGGCCAGGTCACGCGCATCCAGACCGACTCCCTGCCGCGGTTTGAGGTGCCGCAGGTGAGCGCCGACGGCGGACCAGCCGACGCTGGCGTGCTCACCATCGACTGGCTGGCGGACTTCGAGTCCGACCCTCCAGCCCGGGTCACCGCGCTCACTGCCTTCGCCGACCGCTATCAGGAATGGGTCGCGGCGCGCGAGCGCGACGGCGCCGGGCTGCCGACCGCCGGTGAACAGGCCACCGCCGGGCGCATCCTCGCGCGGATGCGCGAAGCACTGCGGCGCATCCACGAGGGCATTGCCCTGTTGCAGGCAGACCCCGTCGCCCGGCGCGCCTTTGCGCTCGCCAACCGGGCGATGGCGCTGCAGATGCGCCAGGCCGGTCGCACGACGCCCGCCTGGCGACCGTTCCAGCTTGCCTTCCTGCTGCTCGCGCTGCCCTCGACGCTGGACCCGGACCACGCCGACCGCGAGTTGGTCGACCTGATCTGGTTCCCGACCGGCGGTGGCAAGACCGAGGCCTATCTAGGGCTCCTGGCTGGCCTGATCCTGTGGCGCCGGCTCAAGTTTCCGACCTCCGGCGGCGGCACCGCGGCGCTGATGCGCTACACGCTGCGGCTCTTGACCAAGGACCAGTTTCGCCGCGCCGCGCGGCTGATCTGCGCGCTGGAACTGTTGCGTCGGGGGACCCCGGACCTGGGCACCGAGCCGATCACGCTGGGACTCTGGGTCGGCGGTGCGACCAGCCCGAACAGCTATGCCGACGCGCAACAGGCCATCGACCAGGCCCGCGCCGACCCCGATGGCGCAGACCTGGTTGCCCTGCCCGGAGCACTGGTGCTGGAGCAATGCCCCTGGTGCGGCGCGCCGCTGCGCCTGCCGGCCAATGTGGATGCCGGCCCCGGCCATCTGCGCTTTCGCTGCACCGCGCCCGACTGCGCCTTCGCTGCCGATCCGACCGACAGCCTCCCCTGCAACGTCGTCGATACCGCGCTGTACGAGCAGCCGCCGACCCTGTTGCTCGCCACCGTGGACAAGTTCGCCCGGCTCGCCTGGGAGGCGCGCGCCGGGGCCTTCCTCGGCGGGCCGGGCCGGCGCCCGCCGGAATTGATCATTCAGGACGAACTGCACCTGATCGCGAGTGCGCTCGGCTCCATCGCGGGGCTCTACGAGGCCGCGGTGGAGACAGTGCTCGGGCTGCGCGGGGTACCGCCGAAGATCGTCGCCTCCACCGCGACCATCCGGCAGGCGCGCGAGCAGGTGCGGCGGGTATTCGGTCGCGACCCAGTGGTGTTCCCGCCGCCGGGCCTCGACTGCGACGACAGCTACTTCGCCCGGACCGTGCCGACCAGCGAGCGGCCGGGCCGGCTCTACGTCGGCTATCTGGCCCCGGCGCGGGACCGCCAGCACTGCCTGGCCCCGCTCGCAGCGGCCCTGTTGGCAGCCCCGGAACTGCTGTTCGGCGACGCCCCGGCCGCGGACCGGGAGGCCCTGCTCGACGCCTGGTGGACGGTGCTGGTCTACCACGGCAGCCTCAAGGGGGTCGGCATCAGCCGCAACGCGCTCCAGGACATCGAGACCGGCATGGCGCGGCTACTGCAGGAGGCGAAACAGCAGCCGCCAGCAAACACCGACCACACCCGGGCGCGTCGGCTGCGCGCCTGGCTCGCCGAGCGCATCACCCAACTGACCAGCCAGATGTCCGCGGACGATAACGCGCGGGGCTTCCGGCGGCTGGGACTACCACGGAATGACCCTGACGGGCTGGACCTCGCGCTCGCCACCAACATGGTCTCGGTGGGCCTAGACGTGGCCCGGCTCGCGGTGATGGTCATCAACGGCCAGCCGCTGACCACCGCCGAGTATATCCAGGCCAGCAGCCGGGTCGGGCGCGGTGCCGTACCCGGCATCGTGGTGGCCAATTATTACCGCGACCAGGCCCGCAGCCTCTCCCACTACGAGAGCTTTCGCGCCTATCACGAGTCCTTCTACCGCTTTGTCGAGCCCACCAGCCTGACCCCCTTTACCTGGCAGGCGCGGCAACGCGCGCTGCACGCGGCGCTGGTCATCGCAGTCCGTCACGGCATCGCGGACCTCAACGCCAACGACCGCGCCGAGCAGTTCGACCCGGCCCGGCCGGAGATCGCCCGGCTGGTGCAAGCACTGGAGCGGCGCTGCCGGCGCGCCGACCCCGACCGTGGCGAGGAGACCGCCCGGCACCTGCGCGAACTGGTCCAGCAATGGGCCGATCAGGCGGCCAGGGCCGGCGCCCAGCGCCAACGGCTGATCTATGCCGGCAGCGACGGCGACCGCCGCGATCTGCGGCTGCTCTGCAGTTACGAAGACAAGGTGCCGGGCCTGTGGCCGACCCTGCACAGCATGCGCAACGTCGAGAACACCGCCCTGGTGAAGATCGCATGAAACGGCTGATCCCTACTCGCTGGTCCCACCTGATCGGCTGGGGCGGTGTCGGCGCCCTGATGCGCACCGATCACTGGCTCTATGTGATCGCGGACATCAGGCACTGGACCGATGCGAAGGGCGAGCCAGCCGGCGAGGCACTGTTTTACGTGGACCTGCTGCGGCAGACGCTGGGCATCCACCAGGAACTGCGCCAGCCGCCGAAGTCCCGCGAGGTCAAGTCCGGTGTGGCCGACGGCCCCTGCCTGCCCGCCTGGCCCTTTCCGGGCTGGACCCGCTGCACACACTCACGCTGCGGGCTGCTGCACTGGCTGCCCTGGCGCGGAAAGGCGGGCAACTCAGGGCCAGCGCGCTGCATCTGCGAAGCACGGGCGCCGCTGCAACAGGTCGATTGGGTGATGGCCCACCCGGAGGGTGGGCTGGCCGAAGTGCCCTGGCACGCGCTGGCGCACCACGAAGCCCGCGACGAGATTCAGCGCAACTGTCGCGAGGATCGCACGCGGGCCTCCCTGCGCCTGGTGCTGCCCGACCCGGGCGATAGCCGGCGCTGGCTGCTGCGCTGCGACCGTTGCCGGGCACAGGCGTCGTTCGACCCGCGGGGGCAGCTCCCCGGCCGCAATCCGCGCCGCCAACCCTGGGTACGCGGCCCAGCCGAGCCGGTGCCCGACAGCCCCCAGCCCTGGCGCATCCTGGAGGTCAACGATCCGCGCCTGTACCTGCCGCGGGTCACTGGGGGACTGGTCATCCCGCCGGAGTCGCGGGTGGCGCGCGGCGGCACGCTCGATCGGCTGTACTGCTCCCCGGCAGATCGCCGTGCACTGGAACGCTGCCGCAATGACCTGAGTCGGCAGGCCGCGCTGCGCCGGCTCGCCGCGCGCTGGCACTGCGTGCCCGCAGTGGTCGGGCACGCCTGGCAGGAGATCGCCAACGGTTGGCCGCTCTATGGCGAGGTGATCACACCCGGCGGGCTGCTGGAGCGAGAATATCGGGCGCTCCGGGAGCCGATCCCGGAGGTCACCGATGGCGAGGACTTCGTGACCCGCCATCACACCGACGGCTGGCGCGCACTGCCGCAGCCGGCAGACTCAGACAGCCGGCCGGCGCGCGTGCTCGCCGCGGTGGATCAGTTGGTGGCGGTGACGCGGCTGCGGGAAGTGCGGGTCTTCCGCGGCTTCACGCGCATCACCCAGCACTTCGACGACCGTTTGAGCCCGACCCTGCCGAGCTGGCGCTCCGGCGACGAGCCGCGGGCCCGCCTGGTGCCGCCGGACCTGGATGGCACCGGCGACTGGCTGCCGGCGGTGGAGTGCTACGGCGAGGGCATCTTTTTTACCCTGAATGCGCCGCTGCTCGCGCGCTGGGCCGTGCAGGACGGACTCAAGCGGCGCACGGCCAGGCTCCAGGCGCGGTGGGAGCAGACGCGGATGCGGTTCCCGCTGGAGCCACCCGTGCCACTGACGCCGCGCTTCCTGCTGCTGCATACGCTGGCGCACCTCTTGATTCGGCAGCTGGAGGCCGAGGCCGGTTATCCGGCCGCGTCGATCCGCGAGCGCCTGTACTGCGCCGAGGGCAGCGAGCCGATGGCGGGCATCCTGGCCTATGTCGCGGTGCCAGACCTCGTCGGCTCCCTCGGCGGGCTCGCCGAACTGGCCGAACCGGTGCGCTTCCTGCGGCTGCTCGCCAGCGTGTTTGACCATGCGGACTGGTGCTCGCTGGACCCAGTCTGCGCCGAGCATGAGGGCCAGGGGCCGGGGCTGCTGAATCTGGCCGCCTGCCACGCTTGCACGCTGGTGCCGGAGCCGAGTTGCACCTTCGGCAATGTGCTGCTGGACCGGGTCTTCGTGGCCGGCGATCTTGCCGGCACCATCGCGCCACTGCTGGACTTTGCGGTGGCCGCCGACGTTGCGCCGCGGCTGGAAGATGGCACGCCGCCATGACCGCCCGCCGCTTCCGGTTACCGGATATTCAAGATCTGAGCAAGGAGCAGGAGCGGGCCCGCCTGCTCCCGCGCGAGGGCCGCCACTTGATCGTCGGTGGACCCGGTACCGGCAAGTCCATCATTGCGCTGCTGCGCACGCGCGCGCATCACCGGCCCAAGGGCGCGCAGGACTACGTGTTCTTGGTCTACAACCGGTTGTTGTTGGAGGCAAGCCGGGAGCTGGTCGATGGCGCCGTCAATGCCCATCCCTGGATAAGCTGGTTTAAAGACATGTACAGACGCGCCTTGGGCCAGCCCTGTCCGGTGATCGACGGACAATCATTCGCGTTGGACTGGGAGGCGATCCGCGTTGCCATCGAGAACGCACTGGAGATTCGCCCACCGGCGACGCCCTTCGTGATCATCGACGAGGGCCAGGACATGCCAGCAGGGTTCTACCGGGCGCTGGTCCAGCTCGGTTTCGAGCATGTCTACGTGGTCGCCGACCAGAACCAGCGCATCACCGACGAGCACAGCAGCCTGCATGAGATCGTTATCGAACTCGCCATCGATCCCGCTGCCCGCGTCGAACTGGCCGACAATTATCGCAATTGCGACCGCATCGCCCGACTCGCGCTCGGGTTCTGCATCGAAGACCCGGCCAGCCCCTGCCTCAAGCTGCCACTGGAGCGTCACTGCACCCGCGAACCGCTGTTGATCGACTATGGCCCCGGCTGTGCCTGGACCTTCGACGACCTGATCGGGCGCATCCTGAAGGCCGCCGCCCGCGATCCGGCACGGCTGTTCGGCATCATCACGGCAGACAACGCGACCCGGCGGCGCTGGCTCGAGGCCCTGCGCGGCCATCCGGTGACGCTCGACCAGGGCCGCCCGCGCATCGTCACCTACGCGAGCGGCGACGAGGACGGCGACCATCGCTTTGGCGCTGGCGGTATCTTCGTCATCAATGCGCAGTCGGCCAAGGGGCTGGAGTTCGACACGGTGTTCCTGGCCGACATCGACGGTTATCGCTTCGACCCCGAGTCTCACAACTACCGCGATGATCTCAAGCGCCGGTTCTACGTGATGATCTCCCGCGCCCGCGAACAGGTCATCCTGCTGCGCCGCGCCGGCGCCCCCTGCCCCGCTGATGCCATTCTGCCCCTCGATCCGAGCCTGCTCGTCCACCGTAGCTGCCAGCCCACATGACGCCGCAAACCACCGCCGCCAGCACCCCAAGCCCGGTCGTCGGGGAGAACCTGATCCCACCCACCCGGACGCCACGGCAGGCTTGGTACCTGGCAACCAATCAACTGAACCTGATGTATCTGCTGGCCGCGGGCCTGATCACCGGCCCACGCGGTTTCGGCCAAAAGTACTACCGCGACTCGCTGGGCGCTCTGCCAGGGCTGATCCCGCTGTTCGCCGGGCGGGTGCCGGCCGCGGCGCTGGCCACAGCGGTCGCCGAAGGACCACCCCTGCGCGCGGTGCTCGCCCCGGTGGACCTATCGGCGCTGCGCGGACCGGTGCTGGCGCTGAGGCCGGACGGTGCGCTCCAGGACTGCCCCTTCCCGGACGGGCTGACCGGCGACGAGGCGGCGCTACTGGTACCGGCGCCGCTGCCAGCACACTGGATCACGACGGTTCTGTTCGCCTCGGCCGCGGACCGCGATGCCACCCGCGACGAGGCCGCCGGCTACGCCAACGTGCCGCTGGCAGGCGTCAAACAGCAGGTCAAGCCGCGCCTGTTCAACGGCGACGCACTGCTGCCCTGGCCGCCGACGCCCCTGGAGGTTGCAGGCTCGGACCCATCGCCACGACAGGTCGCTGCGGTCGGCGCGGCGCTGGCCCTGCTGCACGGCCTCGGCAATGCCGGCCCCAACACCGCGGCGGCCGGGCAAGCGCTCTGGGCACTGCCGGAGGCTGGCCCAGACGACGCTGATGACCCGACCATCCGCGTGTTGCTGCGCTGGGCCCTGGCGGCGCCGGACAACGACGCCGACGGCGCCCAGAGTCAACTGCTGCAACGGCTGTTGAGCGCGCTGGTCGCCGCCGCCGACAGCGCCGACCCCTGCCCGCCAGACCCGCGTCAGGTCGTGCTCGATACCCTGGCCGACGAGGCCACGCGGCTCGACGAGCCGAAGTGGCGCGAGGCCCTGACCCGGCTCGCTGCGGACCTGCGCGGCAGCGTCGAACTGGGCGATGCGACGGTATTGGAACTCATGCAGCGCCACCAGCGGCCGTTCTCCCGCGGGCTGTTGCTGTTCTTCCTGCGCGAACGCTGCGAGGACCTGCTCAGCTTCCGCCATCCGGCGCTAACCGACCAGGATCTCGTCGTTGCGGGCGCGCTGTTCGCGGCCCGCTGGGGCTGGATGGCGCTACCCCCGAGCCTGCGCACCGTCGCTGGCCTGGCCCCGGCGGTGCAGCACCGCATGGCCAAGCTGGCGCACCGGCAACAGGGCACCGGGCTGGACCTTGGGGCCGCACCCCCGTCGGTGCTGCCATTGCGCACGCTGCTAGAGACCGCCCGACCGAAGGCGCGCGACGCGGCGGCGCTGCTGCTGACCCGCGGCATGGGTTGGGCCGACGAGTTGATCAGCACCCGCATTAGCCTCGGCAAGGGTGAGTATCGCCTCAGCGTCGATGGCCGCGGCGCCCATCTGCTGCTCGCCGGCGACGTCAAGGCCGTCGCGAGCGAGGTCGATCAGGCCGCCTTGCTCGCCCGGCTGGCCGCTGCCGCGGTGCCGAAGCGGCTGGACGCCCAACTGCGCGAGTTGCTGTCGTCACGGGATAAGATGACCGGATCGCCAATCCCGGCGCACCAGCGACCGACTGCATGATTGCGCATCCGCGCCCCGACCGATGCAACACCGCCATCTCAATCATGAACGCCTGACCCTGGCCGCGATCGACGATGTGATCGCCCGCGGGCGCTGGGACGAGTGGGCCGCGCTGCGCCGGGCGGTGCCGGCCGACCCCGCGTTACTCGACAAAGTGGAACAGGTCTGCCGCGCCCGCGTCGCCGACCCCTCTGCCCAGTGTCATCACTTCTGGCTGCACTATGCCCGCACCCAGCGCGCCGCTGCCTGACCTCGAACGCGACTGGGAGCAGATCCTCGGACGCCTGGACGGCATCGAGACCGGCGTGCGCCAACTGATCCGTGATGCCCTCCGACCTGCATGAGACCAACCTGGCCGAGTACAAAAACCTCGCCCCGCGCTGGCATGACTGGGTCGCCGTACAGAACGCCGCGGCGCGACTCGCCGCGATGATCTTCGACGCGGTGTCCGCTGCGCAGGACCGCAACTGAACCTGCCAAGAAGAATCCAGCGCCTTCCCTCCCGTAAAATCAATCGCATTGATCCGTTGAGCCCGCATGCGCATGCTCCCCGCCACCCCCTACCGCACCGACAGTCGCGCGGAACTGAAGGTTTTCGATCTGCTGCAGAATGCCTTTGCAGACCGCCCGGACTGGCACCTGACCGCGCTGCACTCGCTCAACCTGCCCAATCACGCCAGCAAGCGCTTCGGCGAGATCGATTTCGTCATCGTCGGGCAACCCGGCCTCTATGTACTGGAGGTCAAGGGCGGCGGC
Organism: Chromatiaceae bacterium; assembly: GCA_007693535.1. Taxonomy (GTDB): domain Bacteria; phylum Pseudomonadota; class Gammaproteobacteria; order Chromatiales; family Chromatiaceae; genus Lamprobacter. The sequence goes on along the minus strand of REDK01000097.1, from coordinate 8,103 downwards.
GTCGCCTGTCATCACGGTATCTGGACCACCACCAACCCAAACGGCGTTCGGGAAACCCTGCGCGAGAGCCCGTTCCGGCAAGCGGAGTCGGCTCTACACGCGCTCCGCAAGCGGCTGGAGGTGCAGTTCGGTACTGGCATCGCTGACCGGTTTTCGATCGGCTATGGCGTGCTGTTTCCGGACTGCGACTGGGACCGGTCGGGCGCCGAATGGGACCGCGCGGTGCTGGGCGATGCCCGCGCGCTGCGCAACCCCGAGCGTTGGCTTGGCGGGCTGTTCACGCACTGGCGCCAGCGCGATGAGCAGGCGCGCGGGCAACCAGGGCCTGCACCGCCCACCCCGCAGGCGATTGCAGCGGTGGTCGGCTTCCTGCGACCCGAAGTGGAGGTTGCGATGGCACTGCATGGACAGGTCGCAGAGTTGGCCGAACGGGTCGATGCACTGACCGCGGATCAGATGCGCCTGATCGATGCGGTCGCCGATAACCCGCGGATTCTATGCAGCGGCGGTGCCGGCACCGGCAAGACCTTCCTCGCGCTGGAACTGGCGCGGCGCTGGGCCGCGGACGGTGCCCAGGTGTTGCTGGCCTGTCAGTCCCCCTGGCTGCGGCACTGGCTGGCCGAGCGCTTCGCGGTGCCGAACCTGTCCGTGGCGCTGGCCGCGAAGGCGGCGGTCGCCGCCCGCCGGGCCGGGGTCGAGCGCTTCGACGCGCTGATCGTCGATGAGGGGCAGGATCTGCTGCGACTCGACCTGTTGGACCCGCTGGACCGGGCGCTCGCCGGCGGGCTGGACCAGGGCCGCTGGTGCCTGTTCCATGACCGCAACAACCAGGCCGGTCTGTTTGGCGCGGCGGAACCGGAGGCCCTGGCGCGGCTGGAGGGCGCCCACCCCGCGCGTCTGCGGCTGACCACCAACTGCCGCAATACCCGCCAGATCCTGGAACTGGTGCAGACGCGCCTGCACGCCGACATGGGCGTACAGGGCAGCGGCGATGGCCCGGCGGTACGGGTGCTCCAGGCCTCGACCGCGGCCGAGGCCACGGCGCTGCTGGCCGCGGAGATCCATCGGCTGACCGGGCCGGGCGGGCTCGCACCCGGCGAGATCACCCTGCTGTCCGCACGCCCGTTCGCGCAATCCACCGCCGCGCAACTGCCCCGGTCCCTCGCCAAGGACATCCTGGTGCTCGATGAATACGCGCTGCGGGGCTTTCCACCGCGGGCGATCAGCTTCGCGGAAATCGCCGCGTTCAAGGGCCTGGAAAACGCGGCGGTGATCGTCATCGACCTGCCGGCCGACCAGGCCAGCGCGCTGCATTACGTGGGCTACAGCCGCGCGCGGACCTGTCTCACGGTGATTGGCAGCGGATGATGGCGGGTGGCAGCGGCGCGCCTGAACCCGGAGGCCGCGCCCCGGCGCTCAGCCGCTGTCCACGCGCTCGCCCCGGTCGCCGCGCACCACGGCGAGCGCCAGCAGGGCCCAACCGGCGGCCAGCAGCAGGCCGCCGATGGGGGTGACGGCACCGAGCGCCCTCATCCCGGTCAGTACCAGCAGGAACAGGCTGCCACTGAACAGCAGGCTGCCGGCGATCAGACAGCCGGCGGCCAGACCCAGACCGCGCCAGTGCGGATGCTGCCCCCACAGCGCCGCCAGCGCCAGCAAGGCGGTGGCGTGCCAGCCCAGATATTCGGCGCCGGTGTGCCAGATCGCGAGCCGCTCGGGGCTCACCCGCGTGGCCAGCCCATGGGCGCCAAAGGCCCCTAGGAGGACCGCCACCAGCCCGAACAGGGCGCCGATCAACAATATCCGGCGGCTCATCGCGACACCTCCTCGGTCTGCGGGCGGTCGAGCAGGGCCAGGGTCTCGCTGGCGATCTCACGCACCTCGGGATCCTCGTCATCCAGCAGCCGGGCCACTGCCGGACAGACCTCCGAGACCCCGGCCAGGCCGAGGAAATGACAGGCATCGGCGCGCGTGTGGGCAGCCGGCGCCTGGGTCAGTTCCACCAGCCGCGGCACCTGCGCATGCAAGGCCGCGCTGCCGGCCAGCGACTCGACCAGTGCGCTGATCCCGATCCGCGCGCCCAGCTCGGCCAGCCCGGCGAGGCGGTCCAGGAGTCCGCCCAGGTGCTCCGGCTGGGCCTGCACCAGGGCCAGGACCCGATCCAGTTCGCCGCGCGCGAGCAGCGCGAGCAGATAGTCGGTCCAACCCAGGCCGGTGCTGGCCCGGGCCGCCCAGTCGGCCAGCTCGCGATAGCCATGGGCGCCGGTGAACTCGAACGCACCGATGCGCAGCCAGGGGAGGCCGCGTACCCCCTGGGCGGCCGGCGGCGCCGGCTGGCGGTCCAGATTGATCACCTCCAGGCGGCCGAGTTGGCCTTCCTTGACCAGCCGCAACAGCGCCGCGGCGACCCCGGCGCAGTGAGGGCAACCGGTGCTGATCAGCAATAGGGCATCGACAGGGGCGGGGCTGGTCATGGGCAAAGCGACAGGCTAATGAATGATGATCGGTTGGCAACGCTGATAGCGGAACCCCAACACGCGCCGGCTGGGTTGGTGCGACGCACAGCGTCCTCCCCGCACCTGACACCGGGGCGGTCCGCGTCGCTCAGGGGCTGCCATGGTGGTCGATGAGGTCTTCGATACGCTGGGCCAGGCGGGCGATCTGCGGCCAGTCGTGGGTCACGATGTCCTGGGCGTGGGCGAGGTGGTTGCGCAGGGATTCCAGATCGCGGATCACCCGCTTGGCCGCCCCCTTAGTCGCCAGACCGAAGGCGAGCCGCTGCTGGTCGTCTTCCATCACGAGCTGCGCCTTGTCGGCCAGTTGCAGGCAGTCGGCCAGGTCCACCTGCTGACCGCGGCGGCGGCGCTCAGCGAGCAGCGTCTGCGCCCGCTCCAACCGCCCCGCCGAGAGCAGGCGGGTCCAGCCGCCATCTGGCCAGAGGGTGCGGATGCGCGCCAGCAGTTCCAGCTCCAGCAAGGTGATGATGCCGAACAGCCACATGCGCACCACCGGCTGTTGCATATCGCCGCGGGTGATCACCCCGGCCACGTCGCCCAGGGCGGTGACGAAGCAGAAATCGTAGCGGGTCAGCACCCGGATCACCGCCGACAGCGGCGCCGCGTCGCTCAATACCTGGGTCGGCGCGAACGGCCGCAGCAGGTCCTCGGCGCCGCCCACCCCGCCTTGATGGCTGCCCTGATAGCAGCACAGATAGCCGATGCAGCGGCCGTCGCGGCGCAACCCGGCAACCGGCAGGTCGGCACGGGCCAGGCGTTCGGCTAGCGCCGTGGCCGGCTGCTCGCTATCGAACGAGGGCAGCGGCTGGGCGATCTCGCGGGCGGTGATCGCGGTGGTGAAGACCCGCAGGGCACGCCGCTGGACCAGATTGAGCGCGCCGTGCGGAGGCTGCCAGTCGTCTGCCGAGGCGCTCTGCAGCGGCGCCGGCAGGCCGATGCGCCGGGCGCAGTCGGCCAGGGTCGTCTGCGCCCGGCGATAGAGGGCCGGGTCACCGTCGCCAAGCACCCCCAGCAGGGCGGCCGCCTCTTGCAGATAGACGCGGCCGAAACTGGCGTCGTGGCGGCAGATGTCGCGGCAGTTGTCGATCAGGTCGGCGAGCTTGACGGTTTTGGCGCCCGCGGTCGCTTGTGCGATGTGGCCGCGGTCGATGGCCTTGCGCGCGGCGCGGTTGCCGTCAATGGGGCGGCTGATATCGGTGAGCTGGGCCACCAGGTCGCGCACGCCGCGGCCGAAGGCGCGCTCCAGATCGCCGAAGGTGGCGGGGGTATCCTCGACAGTATCGTGCAACCAGGCCGCGGCGATCGTCTCGGCGTCGGCGGTAACCTCGGCCACCAGCTCCGCGACCGCCTTCAGGTGCTCCTGGTAGGGCCGGTTGCTGTACTTGCGGCGCTGATCGATGCGCGCGTGGGCCTCGGTGGCGAACTGCCGGGCGCGGGCAATAAGGTCGTCGGTGCGGGGGGCGTTCATGGATGATGCAGATGCTCGATCGTCGATACGGGGGCGGGCGGCAGGGCCGCAGGGATCTGCCGGGTCCACGCCTGCCTTAGCGCAAAACCCCGCGCCGATGCGCGGGTGCGAGGCGTTCATGCCCGCAGTGGCGCGTTCGAGAGGACCAAAGACAGGTCTCCATCGTCCTTCGATTCTGCGCGCCTTCGCGTGAGTTCACGTGAGAATGAAAATGCCGGACCCGATACTCGCCCTGCGGGCCATTGTAGGGATAGCGGCCGTCGTCGTTGGCACGCTCGGCCTCCATGGGCACGCCGGCCCGCCAGCGGATACACCGGCTGGCCCGGGAGGCCAGTGCTGGGGGCCAGTGCTGGGGGCCAGTGGAGAGGGACAGTGCAGGGAAGCCAGTGTAGGGGAGCCAGCGCCGCCAGTCGGGCGCACCACCCGCCTTCTCATCATCCACCGCATTCCTGTTAGAATTAGGGGGCTTTCGACGACAGTTTCGAGGCACGCGAACAGCCTCGCGCGCCTCCCCACCGATGACGGAGGATTCTCCAGCATGGCCCAACTCTTTTCCGCCGAGTGGATGAACCAGCTCAAGGACGCCTGGAACAACGACCCGGAGGTCAGCGGCAAGCTCGCCGAGATCGGCTTTGACTCGATTATCAGCTGCGGCTTCAAGGACGAGGATGATCCACGCGGCGTGTTTGTGGTCGAGAAGGGCATCTGCGTCCGCGCCGGCGACTGGGCCGGCGAGAAGCCGGACTGGGACATGCGCGCAGACATGAAGGACTGGCTCAAGTGGGTCGAGAAGGGCATCGGCCTGATGGGCATGGGCACCGCCTACGCCACCGGCAAGCTCAAGTTCAAGCACGGCGACTATGCGGCGATGATCAAGGACCCACGCATGGCCGGCCCCTTCGTCAAGAGCTTCAATCTGATGAAGCTGATCGGTGCCGACGAGCTGTCGGCCTAACCCGGTCAGGCTGAACCAGCGGCATCCGCGCGGCGCTGCGTCGAACTGATGCGGACAACGCGGACCCGACCCAGGCCCGCCTCGGCGGGCCTTTTTTGTCGCGCGCACCGGCCTGCGCGCCGATTCCCTGCCCGCCGATTCTGGCGGCCTCGCCGCAGCGGGCATCCCCCGGCACCGACGGCCGGCTGACGCCGCATCCGCCCGCGCAACTGCAGCGGCGGCCTTCAGCGGGCCGCGACCCGGCCGGCGGTCATGCCCGGCCGCCCAAGCGCAGTCGCGGCTTGCGGATTGTCAGCGCACCATCGCCCCGATGTGCGGCAGCATGCGAACGGCCCTTTCCAAAGCAGTACCCACCCGACCCGCCGATACCGGAGCGACCGCATGCGCGTCCCGATCCGCCACGTCGTCCTCATACTGCTGTGTTTGATCATCCCGATACTGCTCTTGCTGCCCGGTCCCCAGGCCATCGCCCGCGATAACTGGCCGACGCCCCCGCTGCCGGGACAGGCACGGCCCCAGGTCTCCGGCCCGCTGCAGGGCGGCACCGCCGATCACACCAAGTTCAAGGAACTCGACGGCCCGTTCGACTCCGGCCCCCAGGTGACCCGCGCCTGCCTAGCCTGCCATACCGAGACCGGCCAGCACTTCATGCGCAATGTGCACTGGACCTGGTCGTTCGTAAACCCGGACACTGGCCAACAACTGGGCAAGCGCTATCTAGTCAATAACTTCTGCACCAATGCCCGCGGCAACGAGGGCATGTGCGCCCAGTGCCACGCCGGCTACGGCTGGAAGGACGAGGACTTCGACTTCAGCGACGAGACCAAGATCGACTGTCTGGTCTGTCACGACAGCACCGGTACCTATTACAAGACCCCTAATACCACCGGCAGCCCGGCCTGCGCGGTGATGTTCGAGGGCAAGCCGCCGATCGATCTGGCCGCGGTGGCCAAGAGCGTCGACCTGCCCCGGCGCGCCAATTGCGGGACCTGCCACTTCAACGGCGGCGGCGGCGACAATGTCAAACACGGCGATCTATCCACCGCACTGAAGGACCCGCCGCGCACCCTGGATGTACACATGGGCGCCGACGGGCTCAACTTTGCCTGCACCGCCTGCCATCTGACCAATCGCCACGTCTGGGCCGGCAGCCGCTATCAGGTGATCTCCAAAGATCGCCGCGGGGTCGGCAAGCCCGGCCAGCGCCCGGATGTCGCCACCTGCGAATCCTGCCACGGCCTGGCCCCGCATCCGGTCGACTCGCTGGCCCATTTCAAGCTCAACGACCACATCCAGAGCGTCGCCTGCCAGACCTGCCATATCCCGACCTTTGCCCGCGGCGGCGTCGCCACCGTGGTGGACTGGGACTGGCGCACCGCCGGCAAGACCAAGGACGGCGTCGGCTATCACGAGGAGAACTATATCCAGGGCAACGGCCAGCACCGCTATACCTATAAGTCCATCAAGGGCAACTTCACCTTCGCCGAGGACCTGGTCCCGGAATACCGCTGGTTCGACGGGCAGATGGTCTATACCACCATCGACACCCGCTTCGACCCCGCCGCCGAGGCGATCGAGATCAACGGCTTCAAGGGCTCGCGGGCGGATCGTAACGCGCGCATCTGGCCGTTCAAACGGATGCACACCTGGCAGCCCTATGACAAGGGCAACGGCACCCTGGTCTATACCCATCTCTGGGGCGAGGATGATGCCGCCTATTGGGGTAATTACGACATGGCCGCGGCGATCGAGAAGGGCATGGCCGACTTCGGCCTGGATTATTCCGGCGACTACGGCTTCATCCAGACCCTGTCCTGGTGGCCGATCACCCACATGGTGACGCCCAAAGCGCAGGCGCTCGACTGCGGCGCCTGCCATCGCCCGCGCGGCAGCCGCCTGGCCGGCCTGGAGGACATCTATCTGCCGGGGCGCGACCGCAACCGGGTCCTGGATACGGTCGGCCTGCTCGGCGTTGGTGGCACCCTGTCGGCAATCCTGCTGCATGCCTTCGTTCGCACCCGCACCCGTCATGAAGAGGAGAGCGAATGATGGCGACCCGGCGCGTCCGTATCTTCACCCTGTTCGAGCGCTTCTGGCACTGGTCGCAGATGCTGCTCATCGTCGTGCTGATGATCACCGGTTTCGGGCTGCACGGCTTCCATGGGCTGTTCAGCTTCCGCACCGCGGTGACCCTGCATACCTGGGCCGCTGTCACCCTGCTGGTGCTGTGGGCCTTTGGCGTGTTCTGGCTCTTCACCACCCGCACCTGGCGCCACTTCCTGCCCCGTGCCACCGGGCTGTGGGGGGTATTGCGCTATTACAGTTGGGGCATCTTCCGCGGCGAGCGCCATCCCTATCGCAAGGCCTATTGGCGCAAGCACAATCCGCTACAGGCACTGGCCTATCTGATGCTGAAGATCATCCTGTTCCCGGCCATTTGGACGACCGGACTGATCTATATGTTCTACTTCGCCTGGCGCAACCTGCCGCAGGCGACCGAGGCGCTGCGCATGGTCGCGCTGGTGCACACTGGGGCCGCCTTTGCCATCGTCGCCTTCGTGATGATCCACGTCTATATGCTGACCACCGGGCATTCCTTCCGCGAGCATGTGATGCCGATGATCAGCGGCTTCGACGAGGTCGACCTGACGCCGGAGGAAGAGGCCTACCTGAGCAAGGATGAGCCCGAGCTACTGGGCTGAGGCAGGCGCTAGAGACCCGGTCTGAAGGTCTGCAGCAGGGCCAACCGGCGGGCGGCGACCCGGGGTCGCTGCTCGTCTGCACCGGGCCGGTCGGCCCGCCTCTGACCAGCGGCCGTCATCCCAGTGCACGCCGCACCGGCTGTGCAGCAACCGCCGACCGTCGCGAGGGCAGTGCCGCGGTCGGGAGTTATGCTCCTTTCTGGTGTACAGGGCAGCGTTGGAGGGATGGCGTATCCTGCTGACTGATCACCACCAAGATCACAGTCAACAGACGTTGATACGCCATGACCAAGTCTACGCTGTCAGTTCTTTCACAACCAGAGACCGAAGAGACCGATCCGCTGCATGCGCTGCTGCGCCGCGGGGCGCGCAAGCGCATCGCCGACGCCGTCGAGGCGGCGGAACATTATAGTGGACCCCAAGTCCAGGACAATTTTCTCCCGAGTTTAAGCTGTGCCGGTT
>REDK01000147.1 GCA_007693535.1 Chromatiaceae bacterium | reverse complement strand
CGCACGCAAGTCATTGATTGCGCGTCGCGCGGTGGGGTAAACGAAAATTGCCCGTGCTCGTCTCCCCGGCTAAATCAGTGGCTTAGAGACTGCGCAAATGGCTCTAGCCGACCCCGGGCCATGGGGCCAGTCGGTACGACCTCTTAGCCCACCGCCTCCAGCGCCTCGCGGGCGATTTGCAACTCCTCATTGGTGGGGATCACCAGCACCTGCACCGCGCTGCCGGGGCGCGCGATGGAGCGCTCGCCGCTGGCCGCGGCACTATTGGCGGTGGCATCGATCTCGATGCCGAGACGCTCCAGCCCGGCACAGGCACGGGCGCGGATCTCGGCGGCGTTCTCGCCGATCCCGCCGGTGAATACAATGGCATCCACCGTCCCCAGTTCCGCGTAATAGGCACCAATATACTTGCGGATGCGGTGGCAAGTGATGCCGATCGCCAGTTCGGCATTACTGTCGCCGTCTTCGGCCAGGCGCAGGATTTGGCGCATGTCATTCACACCACATAGCCCGAGCAGGCCGCTTTGGCGATTGAGCAGCTCCTCCAGGGTCTGATTGTCCAGCCCCAGATGTTCGCCCAGATAGAAATGCACCGCCGGATCGATATCGCCGCAGCGGGTCCCCATCACCAGCCCCTCGAGCGGCGTCATCCCCATTGAGGTATCGATACTGCTGCCGCGGCGGATGGCGGTAGCACTAGCGCCGTTGCCCAGGTGCAGGGTGATCAGATTGACCTGCCCGAAGGAGCGCCCGAGCCACGCTGCGGCGCGCTGCCCCACGAACTGGTGGGAGGTTCCGTGAAAGCCATAGCGGCGCACCCGATGCTCGCGATAGAGGTAATCTGGGATAGCATAGCGATAGGCGGTGCGCGGCATGGTCTGATGGAAGGCGGTATCGAAGACCGCCACCTGCGGCACTGTCGGGAACAGGGCGCGCGCTACCAGGATGCCATCCAGGTTGGCCGGATTGTGCAGCGGCGCTAGCGGGATCATCTGGCGGATCGCGGCAATCACGTCGTCATCAACCACGGTCGGGGTATGGAAGCCCTCGCCACCATGCACGACGCGATGTCCCACCGCGGTGAGTTCGCTGGCGTCGGCGAGTGCTCCGATCCCGCGCAGGCTAGCGATGATGCGCTTCAGTCCGTCATGATGGGTCGCGCTGGGCGCATCCGTGCGCTCATTGCGCCAGGTGCCGCTGCCATCCATCCAGGTCAGGGTCAGTTCGCCGTGGCCCTCGCCGATACGCTCGATCGCACCGGCAGCGAGCACCTGCCAGTCGGCGCAGCGAAATAACTGGTATTTGATCGACGAGCTACCAGAGTTCAGCACCAGAATCTTCATGTCTCCTCCTCAGGCCGCCTGCATCTCTTGCCGATCGCTGTCTTGGGCATTCATTTCCTGCGCCTGGATGGCGGTGATAGCGACGGTGTTGACGATGTCGGCCACACTGCAACCACGGCTGAGATCATTGATGGGTCGGTTCAGACCCTGCAGGACCGGCCCAATCGCCAAGGCGCCGGCGCTGCGCTGGACCGCCTTGTACAGATTGTTACCGGTATTGAGATCCGGGAAGATAAAGACCGTCGCCTGGCCGGCCACCTTGCTGCCCGGCAGTTTGGAGCGCGCGACCCCAAGATCGACCGCGGCATCGTATTGGATCGGCCCTTCCAGCTTGAGGTCTGGCCGCCGCTCTCGCGCGATCCGCACGGCGTTGCGTACCTTTTCCACGTCGGCCCCCTTTCCGGATTCGCCGGTAGAATAGGACAGCATCGCGATGCGCGGAGTGATGCCAACAGCGGCCGCGGTGGCGGCGGAGGTGATCGCGATATCGGCAAGCTGTTCGGCAGTGGGATTGGTGTTGACCGCGCAATCGCCATAGACCAGTACACGATCGGCCAGGCACATGAAAAATACACTGGACACCAGTTGAATACCAGGGCTGGTCTTGATCACCTCCAGGGCCGGACGAATGGTCTCCTGGGTGGTATGCATGGCCCCCGAGACCATCCCGTCGGCAGCGCCGGTATGCACCATCAAGGTACCGAAATAGCTGACCTCGGCCATGGCATCCAGCGCCATCTGCTCAGAGATCCCGCGGTGGCGGCGCAGGGCGTAGTAGACCGCGGCAAAGTCGGCGCGTCGGGGCGAGTCGATTGGGTCGATGATCTCGATGCCGTCGAGGCTGAGCCCGAATTCGGCTGCGCGCCGGGCGATCTTGTCTGGATTGCCGAGTAGGATCAGGTCCGCGGCATTGCGCAGCCGCAGGATCTCGGCGGCCCGCAGGATGCGCTCATCGGTTCCTTCCGGCAATACGATGCGCTGGCGTTCGGACTGGGCGCGGTAGATCAGTTCATACTCGAACATCAGCGGCGTGACCCGATCGCTGCGGTGTACCGCGATCTGCCGCTGCAATTCGGGGGTATCCACGCCCTGTTCGAAGATCCCCAGTGCGGCGGCGATCTTGCGCTCGTCGCCGGGCAGGATCGCGGCCTCTACCCGGTTGAGCGCCAAGGCGGTGGCGAAGGTATCGGTGGGCACGCCGAGGATCACGACCTTGTTGCGGCGCAGCCCGCGGATCAGCCGCTGCACGTTGTCGGCGGGGCGCTGACCATCGGTCAGCAGCAGACCAGCGACCCGCGGGAAGGCGGCGGAGACATCGGCAGCGAGGCTCGATAGGATGATGTCGCTACGTTCGCCCGGGGTGACCACCAGACTGCCGTCCTGGATGTGGTCGAGGAAATCGGCGACACCAGTGGCGGCAATGTTGTAATGGCTGACCAACTGATTGAGCGCGTCGTCGTCCCCGCAGATGCAATCGGCATCCAGTGCTGCGCGGACTTCGCCGACGGTGGGTTTGCTGAGGGCCTCTACTGCTGGCAGCACATACAGATGGCGGCCCTCCTCCAGCAGCCCAGCGGCACGATGGCGCAGCGGCTCCAGCGCCGCAGGGTCGACGCCGTTGAGGATGGTGGCCAGCAGTTCCCCACGGCGATTGTGCATGGATTCATGGAATAGCCCGACTGCGTGGATCGCCTCCGCTGGGCTGCGGCCGAAGCCACGCACCACCGCGACGATGGCGCAGCCCAAGTTATTGGCGACCTCGGCATTGAAATCGAATTCCAGCACCGAGGCGATTCCGTCGAAATCGGTACCGGCACAGACCACGATGTCGCACTTCTCATGCAGCTGCTTGTAATTGTGCAGGATCAGCTTGAGCAGTTCGTCATAACGTCCATCACTGATGATCTCGATGGCCTGCTGGGCGGTGGTGCCATAGAGCATCTCGGCGGGGAAGGGGAGATCGTAACGGCTGCGGATCAGGGCGGTGAGCTGATCCTCGTGGGCCGGGTCTCGTACCACCGGGCGAAAGAAACCGACGCGGCGATTGATGGCCGAGAGGTGTTCCATGAAGCCGAGAACGACGACGGATTTGCCGCTGCCGGGACCAGTGCCGGCAATGTAGATGCTTTGCATCCGCTGGACTCCATCCGGCCGGGGCCGGGTGCGATTGAACAGGGCGCGCGCGCCGACGGTGCGGCTGGCGGCGGTGCTGCAAGGGATGGGGCTGTCCAGGGGCTGGCTGGCGCGCCGGGATGGGGCGGCCAGCCCCCGGCGGTCAGCCGTGGGATCGCTGCAGTGTAACCGTTCCGGGCCTGGTCGCAGAGGGGGCGCGCCACCCTTGACAGGCGTCGCGGCCGGCCGACACTGGTGTCACCACATTCGATCTGGGTTCGGCGCGGCCGCGTGGAGGCGAGCATGAGTATCGACAGGGCCAGAGTGCCCGGCAATCCCCATCGCGGCCGGCGCCGGCGACGGGCTCGCAGCCTCCTCGCCGGGCGGGGGCTGTTGGCGGCCCTGGTGCCGGGACTGGTGCTGGGGCTGGGTACGGTGCCGGTCGCGGCCACCGAGGTCTATCGGTGCACCAGTACCAGCGGGGCGATCGAGTTCCGCCAACAGCCTTGTGCCGGGACCGATCAGGCTGAATTGCTGCACATCGAGGAGCAAGCGACTGGCTGGACCCCGCCGCCCGGAGTCGCAGCGCCGGCCGGCGCGCCCCCACGGCGGCCAACCGGTCCGGCTGGGCTGGAGCGCCCGGCCGCCGGCGAGAGCGACCGGTGCTGGCGCCGTCGGCGGCAGCTCGAAGACGTGAACCGGCGCTTGCGCCGTGGCTATACCGCAGTCCAGGGTCAACGCCTGCGCGATCGGCGTAGGGATTACGAGGACTACCTGTGGCGTTTTTGTCGGTGACGGCAGGGGCTCGACCCGGCACCACGCGCCGCCGCGCCGGGTGCCGACAGTGTCTGCGCGCCTCAGAACCCGTGCGTCATGCGCCAGCGCCGATAGTCGGGCTCGGTCAGATAGGCGCGACTGCCAATGTAATTGAGCACGTTGCGCAGACGGTGAAAACCCAGCACCGAGTCCAGCCGCAGCAGCTCGTGGCCACCCTCATCGAAGAAGAGCAGGGTCGGAGCATAGAACAGCCCGAGGTCCTCGGCCCAGGCGCGGGCACTGGTGCGGGTGCCGTCGGGGGTGACCACCGGGGTGTCGGACCACAGGTCGAGCTGGATACTGTCGAATTCCCGAAACTGCCCGGCAATGGTGGGTTCCCGTAATACCTGTCCATGCAGGACATCGCAGGCATGGCAGTCGCCCTGCTCGAAGAAGACCACCAGCGGTCGATCACCCGGGATGCGGCTGCGGTCCAGTTGATAGGGTGGCGGCTGGAAGAAGGGCTGAGCATTGAGGTCGGTCGCGTCGAAGACCATCCGATTGTCGCCGCGGGCCAGATACTCGGCGAAGGATTCGCGCTCGTAATGGGCGTCTGCTGCGTATTCGAGCGCGGCGCGGAACTGGTAGGGCGGGTAATAGCCGCGCAACCGGAACACCGGACGGCCGCTCGCATCGTAGAACAGCAGCGAGGGGGTGAAGTTGGTCTCCTCGCGCAGTGCGAGATCGCGCTCGGTGAGCACTGTGCCATCCAGGTCGGTGACCTCATGTATCCCCCAGATGTCGATTGGAGTGACAGCGAAATGATGCCGTGTATATTCCACGATGTCCGGGAGGGCGAAATTCACATCCATCAACTGGTGGCAATAGGCGCAGCGGCGCTGGCCAAAATAGACGACCAGGGTCTTGCCCGCAGCGACGGCAGCAGCATGATCCGCGCGCAGATCCAGAAACGGCGGATTGAACCAGTCCGGGTAATGCAGCAAGCTGTCGCGGGGACTGTCGTCGAATGCATAGGCGGCGGTGTCCGGATCGGTGGTCGTCGGACCCACCGCGGCCGCGATCGGGGTGGCGGCGAGCAGCCCAGCCAGGGCGAATGGCAGCAGTGACCAGGGCCGTTGTCCAGCAGGCTGGCGCTGGGGTGCTCGGAACAGGTGCATGGTTCAGCGGGTCTCGTCGGGACTGGGGCTGGAAGCGTTGCCGGGGGCGGAACGACCTTTGCCATCGGCAGCCGGCGCCTGGTGCGCCTGTTGCAGATAGCGCCGGGCCAGGAACAGGGCAGCGATGGAACGCGCCTCGGTGAAGTCTGGCCGCGCGAGCAGTCCGTCGAGGTCGGTCAGCGGCCAGGGGACCACCTCCAGCGGCTCCGGTTCATCGCCGGGGGCGGGGCTGGGATAGAGATCCTGGGCCAGCACCAGGCGGGTGCCGTGCTGGATATAGCCGGGCGCCAGGGTCACCCGCTGCAAATCGCAGAGACGACGGGCGGCGTAGCCGACCTCCTCGCGAAGTTCCCGACCGGCGGCGGTCAGGATGTCCTCGCCGGGATCGACGATCCCCTTCGGAAAGCCTAGCTGATAATCGTCGGTGCCGGCCGCGTATTCGCGGATCAACAGCAGGGTTTCAGCGCCAAGTACGGGTACCACCATCACTGAATCGCGGCCACCGAGGATCCGCTCGAAGGTGCGCTGGGCGCCGTTGCTGAAGATCAGGTCCATGGCCTCGACCCGAAAGATGCGCGAGCGCGCGACCAGCCGGCGCGCGGTCACCTCCGGCGGCCGCGCAGGTGCGGTCGCCGCTGACCCCGGCCAGGGCGACCGCGGAGGCGCGGCGGGGTCGGGCGGGGGCTTGGCGGTCATCGGGATGCTCGTTGTCGGCTGGGCGCTGGTGATACGCCGGGATGGGTCAGCTTAACCCGGTTGCGCGTCATCGTTGAAGGCGCGGAGGGGTCGCGTGCGTGCCGAAGGGCCAGCGGCGCCGGCGTGCCGCAGGCGTCGGACCTGGGGTATGATCCGGCGCCTGGTGCCAGACTGGCCATGATCGGACTGGCCGTGACCGGGATCATCTGATACCGGCATGCTGGTTCGGCCAGTTCAGCGCCGTGTGCGCCTGCCCCGTGGGGTGCCCAGATGCCCTGGAGATCACCGCCAATGTCCGTTGTCACCGGCCCCCTGTCCGCTGCTGCGCAGACCAGCACCGAGCCGACCATCGACGTGCGCCCCGACCTGGCACCAGTCGCGCGCTTCTGGGAGCAGTTGCCATTGACCGCGATGAAGGCGGCGCAATGGGAATCGCTGTGTGATGGTTGCGGCAAATGCTGCCTGGCCAAGTACGAGGACGCCGACACCGGGCACATGCATTACACCGATGTGGCCTGTTTCCTGTTGGATCATCACAGTTGTCGTTGCAGCGATTATGCGCAGCGCGCCGAGCGCGTGCCCGACTGCGTCACCTTGACCCCGGCGACGCTGGCCGACCCGCGCTGGCTGCCGCAGACCTGTGCCTACCGGCTGCTGGCCGAGGGCCGGCCGTTGCCGGATTGGCATCCGCTGGTATGCGGCGATCCGGCCCGGGTCCATCTGCAGGGGCATAGCGTCAGTGGTCGGGTGCGCTGCGAACGCGAGGTCAAGGACCCACTGCTGCATCTGGTGGACTGGGTGTGCTGAGCTGGTCCCTGGGCGCCGCTTTCGGGCGTGCTGCTGGCAGCCGGCGCAGGCCCGGCTTGCTGACCGATCCCGTCCCGGCGGACGCTGATCCGACACCGGGCGAGGTGTGAAGATGCCCGAACTTGTCCTTGCCTCCACTTCGCCGTTTCGCCGGGAACTGCTCACGCGGCTCGGACTGCCGTTTCGCACCGTGGCACCGGCCGTCGATGAGACCCGCCAACCCGGCGAGGACCCGCAGGCGTTGGTGCTGCGCCTGGCCGAGGCCAAGGCGCGGGCGGTGGCGCCGGTGAGTCCAGGGGCCCTGATCATTGGCTCGGATCAGGTCGCCTGCATCGACGACGAGGTCCTCGGCAAGCCCGGCGGGCGGGCACAGGCGATTGCCCAGCTCACCCGCGCCGCCGGGCGCCAGGTACGCTTCCTGACCGGGCTCTGTCTGTATGACAGCGGTACCGATCAAGCGCGCGTCCTCTGCGAGCCCTTCGTGGTCCAGTTCCGGCCGCTAACCCCGACCGAGATCGCCGCCTACGTGGATCGCGAGCGGCCCTTCGATTGCGCCGGCAGCTTCAAGGCCGAGGGGCTCGGCATCGCCCTGTTCGAACGCCTTGAAGGGGCCGATCCCAACAGCCTGATCGGGCTGCCCCTGATCCAGCTCTGCCGGTTGTTGCGCGAGGCCGGGCTGGACCCGCTCACGGCCCCCGCCGCGCGCGCGGCCTGAAAGGGCATCGGAGGGCGGCACCGGGCGCGCCTGCGGCGGTGCCAGCGGCTGGTGCCTCAATGTCCTTGATGGTCGGCATGTCCGCCATGCCCAGCGCCGGCCGCGCGCGGCGAGCCATCCAGGTACTTGTAGGGCGTGAAGCGGACCTGTTCGGTATCGCCTTGGGGGGTATTCAGGGTCACCACCACGACCATGTCCAGATCATGGCCAAATACGCCAGAACCGGCCAGCCGGTTGTCGCCGTCCGCGACCAGGGTGACATCGACCCGCTCGCGGTTGGCCAGGATCACTGCCCGTCCGCTGTAGTCCGAACTGGGGATGGGCTGATCGGCATGGTTGGTCAGCCAGACCTGTATCGGCTGCAGGCTGGGCGGGGCGTCTGCCGGCGGCGCGACGACCAGTTCCAGATGATGATCGCCGGCGACCCGCAACTGGCCCCCATGGGGGCCGTCGATGCGGTCCAGATAGGCATCGTCGTGGGCCAGCGCCAGGCCGGCCAGGCTCGCCAGGGCTGCACTCAGGATCATCGTCAGGGCCAGCGCTGGCCGCCGCGTCGGCATCATCCGGGTGGGTTCGCTGTGGTTTCGCATGCGAGGTCTCCGTTGGTTGGGGACGCCGGGACGGCGTCGTTGCCGGGCCGTTGCTGCGCCTGCCACCGGGCCAGGGGCCGGCGGCCGAACTGCTGAAACAGCAACGGGGTGATGAAGGTATCGAGCAGGGTGGCGCTGATCAGGCCGCCGAAGATGACCACCGCCACCGGATAGAGGATCTCCTTGCCCGGGGCCTGGCCGGCCAGCAGGAGCGGTATCAGCGCGAAGGCGGTTCCGAGCGCGGTCATCAGCACCGGGGTCAGGCGCTCGGCGGCCCCGCGCAGGATCAGCGCGGTGCCGAACGGCTCGCCCTCGTCCAGGACCAGGTGCAGGTAATGGCTGATCTTCAGGATGCCGTTGCGGGTGCTGATGCCGGCCAGGGTGATGAAGCCGACCAGGCTCGCCACCGAGAGGTCGGCCCCGCTCAGCCACAGCGCGGCCACCGCTCCGACCAGGCCGAGCGGGATGTTGCCCATGATGATCAGGGTCAGGATCAGCGACCGGTAGCGGCTGTAGAGGGCCAGAAAGACGAGGGCCGCCGAGAGTACCGCCAGCACGCTGATCAGGCGCATCGCCTCCTCCTGGGCCTGGAACTGTCCCTCCAGGGCGAAGAAGTAGCCCTCCGGCAACGGGAAGGCGGCCAGTTCCGCCCGCACCCGCGCGACCAGCGCGGCGAGGTCGCCGCCGCTGCTGTTGGCCTGGATCACGATGCGCCGGCGCCCGTCGTCGCGGCCGATCTGATTCGGCCCGGTGCCCTCGGTGACGGTTGCCAGCGCGGCCAGCGGCACCGTGCCGGCGGGGGTCGGGATCGGCAGTTGGCGCAGCCCCAGCAGGTCGCGGTCGGCATCGGCCAGACGTAGGGTCAGATCGAAGCGCCGACTGCCTTCGATGATCTGGCCGAGGTGGCGGCCATCGACCAGGTCCTCCAGGTGCCGGGTCAGTTGCCCCGGGGTGAGTCCGTAGCGGGCCAGCGCGGCCTGGTCCAGGGTTACCTGCAGTTGCGGGATCAGCACCTGCGGCTCCACCTGCAGATCGGCGAGCCCGGGGATGGTGCGCAGCCGCGCGAGCAGGCTGTCCGCCTGCCCGCGCAGGGTGTCGAGGTCATCTCCCAAGATCTTCACGGCGATCTGGGCACGGATGCCCGAGAGCATGTGATCGAGCCGGTGCGAGATCGGCTGGCCGATCGAGACCGCCGCTGGCAGCACCGCCAGGCGCTCGCGGATCTCCGCGATCACCGCCGCGCGCGCGCGCGGCGACGGCGCCAGGTCGACATCAATCTCGCTGTAATGGACCCCCTCGGCATGCTCGTCGAGTTCCGCGCGTCCGGTGCGCCGGCCCACCTGGGTCACCTCCGGTACCCCCAGCAACAGGGTCTCGGCCAGGGTGCCGAGGCGGTTGGACTCGGCCAACGCGATGCCGGGCTGGAGCAGGACATTGATGGTGAGGGTGCCCTCGTTGAACACGGGTAGGAAGCTGCGCGGCAGCAGCGGCACGCTGATGGCCGCCGCCAGCACCAGCAGCACCGCCGCCCCGAGCACCGCCGCCGGGGCGCGCAGGCAGGCGCGCAGGGCGCTTGCCTGGGCCGCTTTGAGCCAGCGCACCAGGCGTCCATCGCCGCGCTGTTGCCGGCCGCGTCCGGGCAGCAGCCAGGCGCAGAGCACCGGGGTCACCGTCATCGCGACCAGGGTGCTGGCCATGATCGAGACGATATAGGCCACCCCGAGCGGGCTGAACAGCCGTCCCTCGATCCCCGGTAGCGCGAACAGCGGCACGAACACCAGCACCACGGTGGCGGTGGAATAGAGGATGCCGGCGCGCACCTCGATGGTGGCCCGCGCCACCACCGGCAGGACAGCGGCAGGGGTCAGCGCCGCGCCCTGCTGGCGCAGGCGTCGCAGCACGTTCTCGGCGCCGACCACCGCATCGTCCACCAATTCGCCGATGGCGATCGCGATCCCGCCCAGGGTCATGGTGTTGATCGACAGCCCGAAGCCATAGAACACCAACACCGTCACCAGGACCGCCAGCGGGATCGCCGCCAGGGCGATCGCGGTGACCCGCACATCCAGCAGGAACAGCAGCAGGACCACTGCCACCAGGATGGCCCCATCGCGGATCGCCTCGCGGACATTGTTCACCGAGGCGGCGATGAAGTCGGCCTGCTGAAACAACATGCGCGGGGCCTGCACCCCGACCGGCAGGTTCTCGGCAAGGTCCGCCAGCGCGGCGCTGACCAGGGCGGTCAGGGCCAGGGTATCGGCCTGGGGCTGCTTCTGGATCGACAGGATCACCGCCGGGGCGGCATTGAAACTGCCGTCCCCACGCTTGACCGCCGCGGCGAACTGCACCTCGGCGACCTGTTGCAGGGCGATCGGGCGTCCATCGCGGAAGGCCACCGCGAGTTGGCGCAGGTCTTCCAGCTGGTCGGTGCGCCCGAGGTGGCGGATCAGGTATTCCGCCGCGTCGCGCTCCAGGAAGCCGCCGCTGGTATTGGCGGCAAAGCCGGCCAGGGCCCGACTCAGGTCGTCCGGGCCGATCGCGAGCAGGCGCATCGCCTGCGGGTGCGGCTGCACCCGGTACTCGCGCACCTCGCCGCCGATCGGGATCACCTGCGCAACCCCGGGCAGGGCCAGCAGGCGCGGGCGCAGCACCCAGTCGGCGAACTCGCGCACCGCCATCGGGCTGGCCTGGTCCGGATCGATCGGCAGGGCCACCAGCATGACCTCGCCCATGATGGAACTGATCGGCCCCAGGTGCGGGGTGATCCCGGGCGGGATCTCGCTGCCGATCAGGGCCAGGCGCTCCGCCACCTGCTGGCGGTTGCGATAGATGTCGGTGCCCCAGTCGAACTCGACCGTCACCACCGACAGCCCGCTGCTCGACACCGAGCGCACCCGCTGTACCCCCGGCATCCCCTTCATCGCCGTCTCGATCGGGACCGTGACTAGCTGCTCTACCTCCTCCGGGGCCATGCCGCCGGTCTCGGTCATCAGGGTCACGGTGGGCCGATTCAGGTCCGGAAACACATCGACCGGCAGGTCGCGCAGGGCCAGCAGGCCGAGCACAATTAGCAACAGCGCCGCCCCCATGACCAGCAGGCGCTGGCGCAGACTGGCCCAAACAATGGCATTGAACATGGTGCGGTCCCGTCAGCGCAGTTGGTTCAGCAGCGCGGCGCCGACCGTGACCACGCGCTCGCCGGGTTCGAGCCCGGCGCTGATCAGCACCCGGCCAGCGTCCAGCGGGCGGACCTGGACCAGGCGCGGGGCAAAGCGCTCGGCGGCCGGATGCACCCAGACCAGGCTAGCGCCGCCGCCCTGGCGGACCACCGCGGCGCGCGGCAGCACCACGCCAGTGGCGGGTTCGTCGGTCTCGATCAGCACCGTCAGTGGCTGCCCCAGGGCCAGGCGCGGTGGATTGCCGCGGACCGCGAACTGCAGCGGCAGGGTCTGCGCCTCCAGCCGATAGCCGGTGCCGATGAACTCCAGCCCGATGGCCGCCCCGGCCGCGGTTCGGGCCGAGGCCGCCAGCAGGTGCTCGGCCAGGGCCGGATCATGGCTGTAGGCGGTCACCTGCAAGCGCGCCGGGTCCACCAGTTCCAGCAGCGGTTCGTGTTCGTCGACGATCGCCCCGGCGCGCAGCCGAGTCTGGCTAACCACCCCGGTCACCGGCGCTAGCAGCGGCTGCTGCTCGGTCAGGCCGCGCGCGACCGCGGCCTGGCGCGCCTGCTGGCTGGCCAGTTGCAGGTTGACGTCCTCGATCTCCTGACGAGGGGCGGTATCGCGCAACTGCTGCAGCCGCTCCAGTCGCTGGCGCGACAACGCGATCTGCCCGTCCAGGTCCGCCAGCAGGGCCTCCTGATTGGCCCGGTCCACGCTATCCGGCAGCGGCTCCAGCCAGGCCAGCAGGGTCCCAGCCGCAACCTGCTGGCCGAGCACCGGCAGCCCCTCGGCGGGCGGATGGATGCGCCCGAGCTTGGGCGCCTGCAGCAGTCCGCTCGCGTTGGGGTCGGCGACCACCTCGCCGAGCAACTCCTGGGTGCCGCCTACCTGCTGCACGTGCGCCTGCTCGGTGCGGATGCCATAGAGGTGTTGCGCCGGTTTGGGCAGAAAGACGCTACCATCGGGCAGCCGAGTCGGCAGGTTGGCCAGCGGGGCCGGTGCCGGTGCGTCCCCATGGTCATGGCCGGCATGCGCGAGCGCCAGGCCTGGTAGTAGCAGGGCCAGCAGCAAGAGCGCGCGCACGCGGAGATGCAGGCGAGTGGGTTGCTGGCGCTGGCAGACGGCTTGCTCCTGCGGCGCGATGGGGGTCTGCTGGACCCGCACGTCAGTGACCATGGCCGGCCTCCGCTGCTGCGCCGGGCGCGCGCGTCCCCAGCAACAGTCCACCGGTGACCAGGCCGAGGGCGAAGACCGCGATCAGGGCGGCGGCGAGCTGCCACCAGGCGGCCCCCGCGTCGGCGTCGGCGTCCGCCTCCGGGGCCGGCACTGTCAGCCGCGCGGTGAGCAGATCGAAGCGGGTCGCATCGCGCACACTTACCAGCAGGTCATGGCGTCCCGGCGCGCTCAGCCAGGGCGCCTCCAGGCGATACTGCCCGGGCGTCGCCTCGGCCGCGCGGTCCTCGCGCGGACCCTCGGTGGTGGTCGACTCCACCAGCACTGCGGCCCCGGTGATCGGGGCATTGGTGGCGAACTCATCCAGATAGATCGACAGGGTCTGACCGTCCAGGATCAGCACCAGCTCGACGCGATCGCTATGGGCCTCGGCACGTGGATCGAGCAACAGCACCGGCGCCGGCTCGGCGCCATGGTCGTGGCCGGCATGGGGCCAGGCCGGCACCGGCAGGCACAGGGCGGCACTCAAGGCCGCCGACAACAGCAACAGGGGGCGCGAGCACCGCGGCCGGCCCCGGCCTGGGGCACAGACAGGGGAAGGCGCCCGCGGGCGCACGGGGGGCAGGGGAGACATGGCACACCTCCAACCAGCGAATCACCCAACACCGATCGCGGCCAAGCCGGGACCGGTGCCGAACCGAGAGGACCGGACAGTTCAGGTCGGGGTGCGAGGCGGTCGGAGCAGGCTAGAGGGGGTGACGGCCGGGCATGGGGCCACTGGAACCGCACACCAGCGATCGCGCGGCGATAGCAGCGGGGTCAGGGCCGCCGCAACCGGCAACGCAGTGCACAGCGGGCAATGTTCACAGCCGCTGGTGCCGCACTGATCGTCTTCGCCGGTGGCAGTATCCGCGTTCAGTTGTTCGGCGCTTGACCGATTCTGGGCTAGGGTCGGCGATAGGTGATGCCCGGACGACTGCAGGTCCGAGCCCTGTCTTTGGCGCAGATGGCCGTGCTGATGAGGCTGACTACCATGGCGGTGTTGATGCACCGGGGATGGCGCAAGCGGTAACACCGGTGGCTGGGCAGCGGCCTGGTCAGCATTCGCTGGCGGGTCGACATCCCAGTGAGCCGCGAGGCACACCTTGCCGTTGATCGACAGGTTGAGCATCAGCAGGATTAGGCAGGTTGAGATGACCCGGTGCATACGGGCCAGTATTAGGCATCCAACACGGGCTTTCAATGGGGGGCATCGTTGCCTGGGGCTGGTCGGCACCGGCGGCTCGCGTTCAATCTCCGGGGGCTGATCGTAAGATAGCGGTCAGCTGCATCCCCAGCGGCCCCAGCGGCAAGTCGGCCTCCAATTCGGCCAGGCGCCGCGCCATGGCGCGGCCGACCTCGACGACGTTCTGCCCGGCAGGACCTGGCAGGTGTTCCGGCCAGCATGGTGAAGCTGGCCTCGAAGGTCTGGGTCGGACCGCGACCGTGCGGTCCTGACGGTTGCACCGCGGCGATCGCGGCGGCGGCCGTTTTCGGGATAATGGGGTGATCTGGAAACCTGGTCGTTGGTAAGCCGAACCGGCGGGGAGGCTGCGTTGGAACCGTTCTATCTTTTGGTCTTCCTGGCGGGCCTGTTGATCGCGCAATTGTTGCTGCGGCTACTGCGCCTGCGCGGTCCGCGGCTGCGCGGAGATCCCTTCGAACGGCGCGCGTTCCTGGATGCGCGCGAGTTCGCCGCGCTCGGTGCCGCTGCCAACGCGGCCGGGCCGCAATACCTGGTGTTTGCGAAGGTGGCGGCGAGCAGCCTGATCCAGCCCGAGGGTGTCCTAGGCGGGGAGCGCCGGCAGCTAGCCCGCCGCCTGGTGCAGGGCTGGGTATTAGACCTGGTGGTGGCCACCGCGGAGGCGGCGCAGCCCCTCTGTGTGATCCAGTTCGATCCGCCCGATCGTCGCAGTCGTCGTGCCAATGCACGTCTCATCGCCGCCTGCTCGGCGGCTGGGCTGCCGGTGATTACCTTGAGCCCGCAGGACAGCTACGACCATGATGAACTGCGGCATCTGATCCGCGCGGCGGTGCAGATGACTGGGGTTGCGGTGGCGCCGACCCTGCACGAAGGCGCGGCCGCGCCGTCGCCAGCGGCAGCGGCAGCGGAGCCGGCAGTGGCCCCGGTGCTGGTGGCGCCGAGCGCGGCCCGGTCGGCGTCGGTCGGTTCGCCACGGCTGGATAGATCCGCGGCTGCTGCCGACGCGACGGAGGATGAGGAGTTGGCCCTGCTTGCCAACCTGAGCGCGGCCCTGCGCACCGAAGATGATCCAAATGGAGAGGCGGGGGGGGCGCGTTCGACTCGGGCCGGGCGATCGCGAGAGGTGTCGAGATGAGTGGCCGCAAGTCCCCTGGACCAACGGGAGCCGATCTGCCGAGCGCACGCATCGATGCCGGCACCCTGGCGCGGGCACCGATGGATGCACCGCCTAGTCTGGGTCCTAAACCGGGCCCGAGTCTGGGCCCTAGTCTGGGTCTGAACCAGCACGGTCATCCCCCAGTCTCGATCGCGCAGGCAAGCGGTGCGCTGCGCCGCAGCACCGAGGTCATCGGTGGCTGGGCGGGGGCCTGGGCCGGCTGCAAGATCATCGGTGCCGGCGCGATCTGCGCTTGGGCCGAGGACACCGATTTCACGCCCCTGCCCGAGGTCAGCGGCCCCGCTGCCGGCGGCCGCCGAGCGCACCCCTACCCGGCCTCAGCCACCGTTGGCCGGCCGGCTGGGGTCTAGCCAGACCTGACCCTCGGCCACGCGCACCTGGAAGGTGGCGATGGGGCTGTCGGCGGGGTCGTCCTCGGGCACGCCGGTCTCCAGACTGAACCGGCTGCCGTGCAGCGAGCATTTGATCCGGCGCCCATCCAGACAGCCGTAGGAGAGGGGATAGTCCTCATGGCTGCAATTGTCCTCGACCGCATAATAGCGATCCTCGACGCGGGCGATCAGATAGGGCCGCCCGTCCACCTCTACGCGGATGAACTTGCCCGGGGCGATCGCCTCGGCGGCGGCGACGGCAACGAAGGGTGTCTGCATGATCTCCCTCCTTCAGCGCAGCCGCTGGGCGGCGGCGCCGCTGTCCAGCGCGGCGCGCACCCGGTCGGCTGCCGCCGGCAGCGAGCGCTCCCGGCCCAGGTGCCAGAGCACCAGCGCCGCCCCGAACACCAGGCTATCATAGGTCGGTCCATGCGCCCCCTCCAGGGCGGCCTGGCCGGCCCGTGCCGCGGCCTGGGCGGTGGCCTGCACGTCCACCGCCACGGCGATGTCGTCACTCGGGCGCGCGGCCGTCGGCAGGTCCTCGGGCAAGGGGACCGCACGCACGTGCTGTTCGATCCCGAGCGCGCTGGGATCGATATCGAACGACTGCTCCTCGCCCATCTGCTGATAGTTGAAGCAGACGCCGGGCTGGCGCAGCGACGGGATCACGCCGCCCTCGACCCCGCGCACCAGCAGGGCCGAGTCGAAGCCGGCATGGCGGGCCAGCAGGGCATAGATGCGCGGATAGGGCTTATGCACATAGCCGGTGACCAGGTGGGTCTTGCGCCGGCCATGGATCGGGCGGGCCAGCACCTCGGTGGTGGTCAGCACCTGCCGCTTGACGATGGTGGCACGCAACGGCACCAGTGCATGTAGTTTGGGGGCAAAGGCGCGCTGATCCAGGTAGGTCCAACCCAAGGCGGGATCGGCCAAACGCGCGGCGGCCGCCGTCGGGGTCAGGTCCACCTCCACGCCGGCAGCGGCCAGCACGTGGCGATGGGTCACGCCGAACTTGGGGCCGACGGCATCCAGCCCGTGGGTGACCACCGCGACGCCGCATTCGGCCAGCACCGCCGGTAGGAACGGGGCGGCGGGCAGGCAGCGGTTGTAGCCGTCGTAGGGATCGGCGATGTCCACCACCTCGTCGACCTCGGCGAGGACATGCTCGGTGGCGCCGCGCACTGCATCGAGCACGCCCCGCTGCTCGTCGTCGGTCTCGCGCTTCATGCGCAGCGCGATCAGAAAGATGCCGGCCTGGACCGGGTCCACCTCGCGGTCGAGTACGGCCCGCATGCCAAGCTGCGCCTCGGCCATCGAGATGTCCTTGGAGAGTTCCGGGCCGGTGGCGATGCGCTGGATGATCGAGCGCATCGCGCGTTGGGTCTCGTTCATGCTGGTACTGCCTGTCGGGTGGGATGATGAGGGGAGGGCGGAGAGCCGCGGCGCGGGGGTGCCGCCCGGGGGTCGACGCTGGGGTTGAATGCCAGCGGCCGCGCATGATAACCCGATGTGGCCGCCAGCCTGCCGACTGCATCGGCGACTGTTTTGTCCCGGCACAGGTCGGGGTTGGCCGGCGGTGCTTCAACCGCGCAGGGGGCTGCGGTCTCCGCCC
>REDK01000142.1 GCA_007693535.1 Chromatiaceae bacterium | reverse complement strand
TTTCGAGAAGCGCCAGTCCACGGCCTGTTGACGAGATTTTCCAGACAGCCTCTAAAGCCACGCATTTGCTGAGGTCAGGTCTTGAAACGCGCGATGATCTGCCGACGATCCCGCTATCTCACTAGGGCTAGCGGGATCATCTGTTATCGCCCCCGGGACACTGTCCCCGAAGATCGACTTCCTTCATCGCCAATGCCTGGCCTTCGTCGGCCATCGGGAGCGGTACCTGCTTGAAGGCTTCTCGATCCCGCGGCGCTATCTCGATGTGGACCGACATGACTACGTCGTGAACTGGACGCAGCGCGAAGACAAGCGCACCGTTCAGCTCACCGCCGTCGGCAGCGCCGACAACGCAACCCGATACGTAGTTCGGAATGCCCCCGAACTTCGACCCGGACGTGGCGCCCGCCGTCATCGAGCATGACGCCGCCACCCTCGGCGATGGCGAGGCGCAGATGCCATTCCGCCGTCATGCCCGCTTGTGGTTGGCCAGCGACTACGCAGCGGCTCGGCAGCGGGGCGAGAGCGCCCTGTCAGGCGCCGATGGCACCCTCAACGGTGCCGTGGCAGCCCGCTATAAGGACACCGAGTCGCGCCCTGATGTTGAGGTCATCGAGCAGCCCGGACGAACCACGTAGCGACCAAAGACCGGCATGCAGGTGCATGCTGAATACACCCTCTACGGTCACTGCTTCCTCTTGCGAGATCTGAGCATGGGCGCGGAGAAAATTCGCTTGTTCCTCGATCAGGACTCGGGGATGCGCGCCGCCGTCCTGGGCGCCTTCGCCGAACGGGTGACTGAGCGCACTGCCGATGCCTTCTACCTGCGCATCAACAAAGACATGACCGACGACGAGCACAGGCATGCGCTGAAGGTCAGCGCGTGAGCGCTTCCGCTCCCTGGAGGAGGAGCACCCCGAGTTGGATCGCCAGGCCCTACGGTTGCTCCTCATCAAGGAAGCGCTCGACGATATGTCCGTTATCGGTCAATGCCACCGGTGCCGGACACCGGCATGCAGAACGCCAATCCCTCATAAGGGCCCGAGCAGCTTCAGTTCTGCGTTGAGACGCTCCGCCATCCGGCTGGCTCTGGTCTCGTCCACCAGTGCCAGCAACATCGTTTCCAGGCCGCGGTACGTCAGCCAAAAAAGGTGATGTGTTCCGCGAAGTTGAGGCCGCGCGGAGGGATCATTGTCACCCCCTGGGGACCCATCCCGACGGATGATCTCGATCGCCTGACCTGCCAGGTTGTCAGACACCACGGCCACCAGAAGTGTTGCACCCAAGACGGTTCCCCGAGGCATGTACGTCAGTACCGACGATCGCACAGAGATCCCCTCCGGTTGGGCAACGGATTTTGCCCAAACAGCCGGTCCACCGTTCATGCATGCGCGGGCTCATGCCGCCGCCGACCCCGGCATGTACACTTGAGGGCCACGCCCTTGACGCGTTCATGCTGCCCATTCGTTCTTGGATGGAATGCAGATGGGAGCCCCCGATGCAGGAACTCCAGGCCCTTGTCCAAGCCACCCTGAAGGCGGGGCGCAACCTGGTGCCCCTGTTGCTGGTGGTCGCGCTGTATCAACTGCTGGTCGCCCGGCAGGTGCCGGAGCAGATCGGGCTGGTGCTCGCCGGCCTCGCCCTGGTCGCCGCGGGGATCGGGCTCTTCCTGCGCGGTTTGGAACTCGGCGTATTCCCCATCGGACGAGGCCTGGCCCATGCCTTCGTGGAGCGAGGCTCGCTACCCCGGCTCCTGGCGTTTGGCTTCTGTCTGGGTGTTGCGACGGTCATCGCCGAGCCCGCACTGATCGCGGTGGCGGCCAAGGCGGAACTGGTGAGCGGGGGCCGCGTCGATGCCTGGGTCTTGCGTCTGCTGGTCGCCGCTTCCGTCGGGTTGGCCATTGCCGTTGGGATTCTGCGTGCGGTGCTTAGACAGCCGATCCATTGGTATCTCGGCGGTGGCTACCTGCTCCTGGTGCTGGTGACCTACCTCACCCCGGCGGAGATCACCGGCCTCGCCTACGATGCCGGGGCGGTCAGCGTGAACATGGTCACGGTGCCACTGGTCGCCGCGATCGGCGTCGGCCTGATGGCCTCCCTGCGTGGGCACCGCGCACTCGCCGACGGCTTCGGCCTGGTGGCGCTGGCGGTCATGGCGCCCCGCATTACGGTGCAACTCTACGGAATCGTGGTCTACGCTGCCGAACCGACGGCGTTGGTCGGCTTCGCGCCTCAGAGTTACGCAACCCTGCCGGCGGTGGACGGCCCAGGCACCAGCCCGGCGTTGGCGAAGGTCCTGGCCGACATCCTGAGCATCATGGCCAACCTGCTGCCCATTCTTGCGGTGATCCTGGTGTTCCAGTTTCTGGTGCTGCGCCGCCCCCTGCTGCACGGCCACCGGTTGGCCGGGGGCTTTTTGCTCCTGCTGCTGGGGCTGTTCGCATTCACCGAGGGCCTGCGCCTGGGCCTGTTTCCGATCGGAGAGCACCTTGCGGCCGGCCTGTCCGCGCCGGAGGTCGCAGGCTATCTCTACCTGTTCGTGTTTCTGCTCGGTTTTGCCGCGACCCTGGTTGAGCCCGCCCTGATCGCAGTGGTGCAACGAGCCGGAGCCATGGATCCCCGACGCCTGAAACCCCCGCTGATCCGTGCGTTGGTCGCGGTCGGTGTGGGCGTGGGTCTGCTGGTCGGGGCGCTGCGGATCAGCGCCGGCCTGTCGCTCGACCACGTGCTCGTCATCACCGTGGCGCTGGTGATGCTGCTGACCTTGCTGGCCCCGCGCGAAATCCGGGGCTTCGCGTTCGACCTGGGCGGCATCGCGACCTCGGACGTGACGGTGCCGGTGATCGCCGCGCTCGGCCTGGGCCTCGCGGTCGCACTGGGCAGCGAAAACGTCCTGTTGGACGGCTTTGGCCTGGTGGCGCTCGCCTCCCTGTTCTCCATTGCCGCGGTGATGCTGTACGGGATACTTGTGTCGTTGCCGGCGCGCGATGGCCACCGGAACCCTTGACCCCGCCCGCCCGCCGGTGCGGGGTGCCTAGTTCATACCGCACGCGACCAATCCCGAACATGGCAGAATCCTGCAACCGGATCAGCCCCAGACGCCGCGTACCCAATGGCTACATCGCGGTCCGTCCTGGGCTCGCATCTGTCCAGTAACTCGCCTATTCGTGTGAACGCCAGCCGAAGAGCCAACCGTGAATCATCCCGGAACCGAGATCCGCGATCACCTCGAAGGTCCAGCCCTGGCGCGCGCAGTACCCCGTTCGAGCACCTGCTTCTGACGCTCCAGGTCGGCCTTCTGGTCGTGGCTGGAGACGCGCGCATAGGCAACCGTCCGGCGCTTGCCCCCGTCCTTGGCATGCAGCAGTTCCGGGCGCAGCTTTGCCAGATCGTCGCGGCGATGGCCGCCCGCCGTGTGCTCGGCGAGCAATTCGCCCGACGCGGCCCAACGACGCAGGGTTGTGACCGACACACCCAGTGCCTGCGCCGCTTCGCTGATGCTGACCCATCTGTCCATAATGGAGAGCCGAGCGTAGTTTTGCTGATATTTCAAGCGAACTGTTCAAGCCCTCTGGCTGTGGCTCGACACCTTCCAGGGCGAGATCGCCGATAGCGATGATGTCCGCAAGCTGGCTAAGTCCTTGGGCGTTGACCCGGAGGACCTCAAGGGCATGGGCTTGCTGACCAAGGACAAGGATCTTTTCCTGCTCAGACCACCGCGGGAGGTCCACCATCGGGCGCTCGCGCGCCGGCTGAAGGGCGAGGGGGCGGCACGTGGACGTGCGGCCCGGGAGGCGGACGCCTGGGAGGAGCGGGTCTTCCCCGGCTTCATCGGCGCCGCCGTCTGGAATGGCTTGGGTCTGATGACGGCCACTAGTGGGACCCATGGCCCAGAGGCGTTGCGCCGCTGGATGGCCGATTCCGGCTACGGCTCGCAGCGCGAGTTCATCGGCGCTTACGCGGTGACTCTGAGCCTCTTGGAGCGCGTCTTCCAGCGCCGGCGCGAGGGCGATACCTGGGGGAGAGACGGCCCGTCAGGCCCGCCGGGGCCGGGACCTGGTGCTGAAAGGGTGGCGGTCTTGAGCAATCAACCTGTTAGAGTGGAGGCCAAAATGCAAGTCGCTATCGACCTTCCCAATGACTTCGTTGGGATGCAAACCGAGCAAACCATTGTCAGGGAGATGCGCCTCGCCTACGCACTGGCTCTCTTCAAAGAGGGTCGCGTGACCCTGGCCAAGGCGAGCGAATTGGCCGGCCTGGACATCTACGGATTCATCGCCGCGTGCAAGGCCGAGCGGATCGAGGTCATCGATACCTCGCGGGATGAGTTGGTGCGCGAGATGCATTTGTTTTCGGAGCCCGGCGCGTGATTCTAGTCGCGGACTGCTCTGCGCTGATCGCGCTGGCAACCTGCGACGCGCTGTCTCTTCTCGACCGGCTGTTCGGAAATGTTGTCGTGCCGGAGGCGGTCTATCGCGAGGCGGTGGTCGGCACCAAGCCTGAAGCCGAGCAGTTGCGGGTCTATCTGAACGGGCGTGCCCGCGCACTCGATCCAGGGCGTCCGATTCTGTTGGATGGATTCTCTGACCCTGGTGAAACCGAGGCGATGCTTTTGTATCGCCAGTTGCAAGCGGATTACTTGTTGATCGATGACCGACGCGGACGGCGCATGGCGCGAATCAACGACATTCAAGTCATCGGGTCACTGGGTGTTCTGCTCGGCGCCAAACGATCCAGTCTCATCGCGGCCGTGAAGCCCTATGTGCAGCGGCTCTCCGAGTCCGACCTGTATCTGTCCGCTGCGCTCGTCTCGACCGTCCTTGAGATTGCGGGGGAAGGATAGCACCAGCCACGGTTACACACGATGGGCTTCCGCGCACTGACCCAACTTCGGCGCCATTATGCCGGACAGGCGGGCCGGCTGATCACGGACTTCTATGTGCCGGTCCTGAACGAAGCGGTGCGCTACGAGCGTCAGGCCGGCTATTTCTCGTGCGCCGTGCGTTGGCCCGCGCCGATCTGCATCCGCCCCATCAGGGCGCCCATCTGCTCCGGCATTCGCTGGCCACCCGGTTGCTGCGCGAGGGTGCGTCCCTGGTCGAAATCGGCGAGCTGCGACGCCACCACGACCTCGACACCACGCGGATCTACGCAAAGGTCGATGAAGCCTCCTTGCGCCGACTGGCACCGCCCTGGCCGGGAGGTGCGCAATGAAGACCTTGACACACGCCCTCGCGGACTATCTGGCCCTACGCCGAGCGCTCGGTTTTCAGATGGATGAGGCGCAGCGATTGCTGCCCCGCTTCCTGGCCTTTCTCGAACAGCATGGCTGCGCGCAGATCACCAGCGAGCTGGCGCTGCAGTGGGCGACGCAGTCGCCGACGACCTCGCCCGCTGAAGGGGCTCGGCGCTTGACGCTGGTCCGTGGCTTCGCGCGTTTTCGTGCCGCCATGGATCCCCGGACCCAGGTTCCCGCGATCGGGCTCTTGAGCGCCCGCGCGCAACGGGCCGTCCTTTATCTCTATACCGAAACCGAAGTCGTGCGGCTGCTGGAGGCCGCCGCCCAGCTGACCTCGCCGACCGGGTTGCGTGCCCGGGCCGCCGTCACCGCCTGGGGCTGCTGAGCGTGACCGGGATGGGTGTCGGCGAACTGCTCGCGCTCGAGGATGCCGACGTCGAGCTGACGCTCGGGGAGGTGACGATCCGCCATGGCAAGTTCGACAAGGCGCGTGTGCTGCCCCTGCACCCGACCACCCGGGAGGTCCTCCGTGCCTATGTGGCCGCCCGGAATCACGTCTTTCCGATCGCGCCCACGCCAAGCTTTCTGGTCTCCGAGCAGGGGACACGACTCAGTCAGTGGAGTCTGCGCAATACCTTCGTGACCCTGTCGCGCCGGATCGGTCTGCGTGGGGAGACGGATCGGCACGGACCCCGGCTCCATGATTTTCGCCACCGCTTCGCGCTGGAGGTCCTGTTGCGCTGGTATCGTGAGGATGTCGACGTCGAACGGCATTTGCCGGAGCTGTCGACCTATTTGGGGCATGTGAAAGTCGCCGATACCTTCTGGTACCTCTCGGCCACCCCGGAATTGCTCCAGCTCGCGTTGGCCCGCCTGGAGCGGGGCCAACCGCTCGGGGCGTGGCCATGAGCGCGACCATGACGTTCCCGACACTGCTGGAGCACTTCTTCACCGAGCGCCTGATTCAGCAGAAGCACGTCAGCCCCCACACCATCGCCAGCTATCGCGACACCTTTTGCTTGCTGCTGCGCTACGCCCGGACCGGCCTGCATCAAGGCCCCTCGCAGCCCACCTTGCCGGATCTGGATGCCGTATTGATCGCGGCCTTTCTCGACGACCTTCAAGCGACCCGCGGCACCAGCGCCCGCAGCCGCAACGTCCGACTGGCCGCCATCCATTCCTTCTTTCGCTATGCGGCACTGGAAGTCCCCGAACACAGTGGCCTGATCGAACGGGTCTTGGCCATCGCGTCCAAGCGCTACGAGCGCGCGCCGATCGCCTACCTCACGCGCGCGGAGAGCGAAGCACTGCTCGCCGCCCCGGATCTGTCGACGTGGCTCGGACGATGCGACCGCACCCTGCTGTTGGTGGCGCTGCAAACCGGCTTGCGGGTCTCCGAGCTGATCGGCTTGCGCTGGCAGGATGTCACGCTCCAAACCGGTGCCCACGTGCGCTGCCAAGGCAAAGGTCGCAAGCAACGCTGTACCCAGCTGCGCAAGGAGGCCGTGGCCGCGTTGCGGGCTTGGCAGCGCGAGCAGGCTCAGGGACCACCTTCGGCCATCGTGTTCCCGTCGACCCGAGGCGGAGCACTCAGTCGTGACGCCGTGGCCGATCTGCTGAGGAAGCATCTGGAGCAGGCTCGCCAACAGTGCCCCTCATTGGTCGACAAAGACATCACACCGCATGGATTGCGGCACTATGCCGCCATGGCCCTGCTACAAGTCCCAGCAGCGATACTTGGATCACGACGATGCGCATCCACGTCCTACAACATGTCCCTTTCGAAGGTCCAGGGCACATCGCCGCCTGGGCCGCGGCGCGCGGCTATCCCCTCACCAGCAGTCACCTCTATGCCGGGGCGCCGCTGCCGGACCTGGCCGCTTACGATCGGCTGGTGATCATGGGCGGGCCGATGGGCGTGGGCGATGGCGCCGCGCATCCCTGGCTGGCGCCGGAACTGCAGCACATCCGCGCCGCCATCGCCGCCGGGCGCTCGCTGCTGGGTGTTTGCCTCGGCGCCCAACTCATCGCCGCCGCGCTGGGGGCGGCGGTCTATCCCAACCCGGTGCGCGAGATCGGCTGGTTTCCGCTGCACCCGACCCCGGCCGGTCAGGGGCATCCGCTCGGCGCGGTCCTGGGCGCGGCCGGGACGGTCTTGCATTGGCACGGCGATACCTTCGACCTGCCCGCCGGTGCGCTGCACCTGGCCAGCAGCGCCGCCTGCGCGCGGCAGGCCTTTCTCTACGGCGACCGGGTGCTGGCCCTGCAGTGCCATCTGGAGGTGACGCCCGCCGCCGTGGCCGCCCTCTGCACCCATGCGAGCGCCGACCTGGTCCCCGGTCCCTGGGTGCAGGACGCGGCCAGCCTGCAGGCCAGGGCCGCCACCCATTGTGCCCCGCTGCAGGCGCTGCTGGAGACCCTGCTGGATCGGCTACCGGGTTGAGTCCCGGGTTGCGTCACGGTCTGGGCGCCGGTCTGGCCGCCAGCCTGGGTCCTGGGCCGTGGCGGGCGGCGTCCCATCTGCCGAAATCCTCGGGTCGATAGTTGACCGCGGGACTCGGTACACTGGTGGCAGTCTCATCGCCACGCCCCGGTATCCCCCGGAGCAGACCCCGGAGCAGACCCAATGAACAAGCCCTTCGAACTCCCGCGCCGGCCGGTGCTGCTGATCATCCTCGACGGCTTCGGTGCCAATCCGGCCAAGGCCCATAATGCGATCCACATCGCCGAGACGCCCAACTTCGACCGCCTCTTCGCCAGCCATCCCCATACCCTGCTGCAGGCCTCAGCGCGCGCCGTGGGCCTGCCGGAGGGGCAGATGGGTAACTCCGAGGTCGGCCACATGACGCTCGGGTCCGGCTGCGTCGTGCGCCAGGACCTGGTCCTGATCGACGACGCCATCGCCGACGGCAGCTTCTTCGAGAATCCGGTCCTGGTGGCGGCCGCCCGGCGCGCCGCCGAACTCGATCGCCCGCTGCACCTGATGGGCCTGGTCTCCGACGGCGGCGTGCACAGCCATCTGAACCATCTGCTCGCGGCCATCGAACTGGCCGGTCGCGTCGGCGCCCGCGCTGCGGTGCACATGCTCACCGACGGGCGCGACACCGCCCCGCGCTCGGCCCTGGAGTATCTGGAGCCGTTGGAGACCGCGCTCGCCCGTCATGGCGGGCGGATCAGCTCGGTGTGCGGGCGCTATTACGCGATGGACCGCGACCATCGCTGGGACCGCACCAAGCTCGCCTTCGATGCCTTCGTCCATGGCCAGGGCGAGCAGGCGGCGAGCGCCCGCGCCGCCATCGAACAGGCCTATGCCGCTGGTCAGGACGATGAATTCATCCGCCCGACTCTGATCGGCGGCGATGATCTGATCCGCGACGGCGACCCGCTGCTGTTCTTCAACTTCCGCAAAGACCGCCCACGCCAGATCCTGAGCGCCCTGTTCCAACGCGACTTCGACGCCTTCGACCGCGGCGGCTTCGGCGCCGTCGAGGCGACCTGCATGATGGAATATGATAAGCAGTACGGGTTGCCGGTCGCCTTCGATCACGAGATGCCGCCGGTGACCCTGGGCCAGGTGCTGAGCGACGCCGGTCTGCCCCAGTTCCATTGTGCCGAGACTGAGAAGTACGCCCATGTCACCTTCTTCTTCAACGGCGGGCGCAGCGACCCCTATCCGGGCGAGGAGCGCTGTCTGATCCCGTCGCCCAAGGTCGCTACCTATGACCTGAAGCCCGAGATGTCCGCCGCCGAGGTGGCCGATGCGGTGATCCACGCCATCGAGAGCGGCGCCTTCGCCTTCATCGTGGTCAACTTCGCCAACGGTGACATGGTCGGCCACACCGCGGTGCGCGAGGCGGTGATCGAGGCGGTGCGGGTGCTCGACCGCGAGGCCGGGCGGGTGATTGCCGCCGCCGAGGCGGCCGACTATGCGGTGCTCCTGACCGCCGACCATGGCAACTGCGACGAGATGATCGACCCGCTCACCGGCGAGCCGCATACCCGTCACACGGTCTATCCGGTGCCCTGCCTGGTGGTGGACCCCGAACCCTGGAGCCTGGCCGTGGGCCGCGGCATCGAAGACATCGCCCCCACTGTGCTGGCCCTGATGGGACTGCCCCAGCCGCCCGTGATGACCGGCCAATCGCTGCTGCTGTCGCCGGTGGTCGGGGCCGAGGCCGAGGACTGAACGCCGACTGAGCGCCGACTGAGCGCCGGCGACCGGACCCACCGCCTGTCAGCCCTTGGCCAGCGTTGATTCGTCAGCGCTTCGCGCGGTGCTTGCGCAGGGGCGATGGGCCACGGGCAGCGGCTACGGCACCGGCGCTCGTGGGCACTGGCGAGGTCCGGCGCGCGCTCAGGCGCGACCGCGCGGACGCTGCGATAAGATCCGTTCGGGTTGCCGTCGCTGACCCATGACCGGGTTGGCCGGGCGGGTCTCCCGACTCCATGGAAACCACCGATGCGAGAGCCTGCCCCGACGTCTCGGCGTGCGCTGCTGCGCGCCCTGGGTCTGCTGACGCTGACCGGTACCGCCCGTCCGCTATGGGCTACCACCAGGTTCGCGCGCGATCCGTTCACGCTCGGCGTCGCCTCTGGCTATCCGCTGCCGGATGGCATGGTGCTGTGGACCCGGCTCGCGCCCGATCCGCTCGCGCCTGCCGGCGGCATGCCGCCGGTGAATGTGCCGGTGCGCTGGGAGGTTGCCCGCGACCCCGGCTTCCGGGCCATCAATGCCGCCGGCACCGTCTACGCGACGCCGGACTTCGCCCACGCGGTGCATGTGGAGCCCTATGGCCTGGAACCGGCACGGGAATACTGGTATCGCTTTCATGCCGGCGATGCGACGAGCCCGGTTGGTCGAACCCGCACGGCGCCGGCGGCAGATGCGCTGCCGGCCCGCCTGCGCATCGGTGTCGGCTGCTGCCAGCACTATGCGCACGGCTTCTACACTGCCTATCGGCAGATCAGCGCCGACGCCCTCGACCTCTTTCTGCATCTCGGCGACTACATCTATGAGGCCAACTGGGGCAGCGGCCAGGTGCGCTCCCAGGGTCGGACCGAGCCGGTGACACTGGCCGACTACCGCCGCCACTATGCCCTGTACCGCTCCGACCCGGATCTACAGGCGGCCCACGCGAGCTGCCCCTGGCTGGTGGTCTGGGACGACCACGAGGTCGAGAACGACTACGCCGGCGCGCGTTCGGAGAACGACGACGAGCCAGCCTGGTTCCTCCACCGCCGCGCCGCGGCCTACCGCGCCTACTACGAACACATGCCGCTGCCGCGCACGATGGTGCCCTTTGGTCCGCACCTGCGCCTGCACACGCGCCTCGATCTGGGCCGGCTCGCCACGCTGCACATGCTCGATGACCGCCAGTATCGCAGCCCGCAACCTTGCCCGCGGCCGGGGCGCGCCGGGTCGACCTTCATCGGCGACGACTGCCGCGCCCGGCTCGACCCCGCCGCAACCCTCCTCGGCGAGCGCCAGGAGCGCTGGCTCGCCGCCGGGCTGCGCGGCTCGACGGCGCGCTGGAACCTGCTTGGCCAGCAGACCCTGATGGCCCAGGCGGCAATCCCCGGGGAGACCGGGCGGGTGTTCTACTCCGATGGCTGGGATGGCTATCCGGCCGCCCGGCGCCGGCTCCTCGACCTATTTGCCGAGGGGGTGTGTGCCAATCCAGTGGTCCTTGGCGGTGACGTGCACGCGTTCTGGGTCACGGACCTGAAGCCGGACTTCGACGACCCGCACGCTCCGGTCGTCGCCAGCGAGTTCGTCACGACCTCGATCACCTCCTATCCGCCGCCGGAGCCGCGCATCCAGGCCGCGCGCCACGCCAATCCGCATGTCCACTTTGCCACCGGAGCCCACCGCGGCTATCTGCGGCTGACGCTGACCGAGGCGCAACTCCTTGCCGAACTGCGCAGCGTCAGCACGGTGCGCGACCGTGAGGCAGCCTGCACGACGATTGCTCGCTACATCGTCGAGGATGGCGTTGCCGGCCCACGGATTGCCTAGCCCAGGCCCGGTGGTCAAGATCGCGCCGCGGGTCCGGTGTGCGCGCTCATCCGGCCCATCCTTGCCGCATCAGATTCTCGACCTCCCGCCGCGCCAGCACGGCCGCACAGTCGCGCCAAGCTTCGGCGCTGGGCTCGATGCTGTCGTTGTAGCGCAGGTCGAAGCCGGTGGCCTGGCGGCGCTGTTCGATGTACTGGTCCATCTTCTCACCCAGCGTCTCGAGGTCGTCGATCCACTCGTCGCGGATCGTATCCGGCAGCGCACCGAAGAGATCGTAGCGATTGCGCATGCGCTCCGACAGGCGCGCATAGACCTTCTCATCCACGGTGCCCTGATGCACCAGGTTGAGCATGTCCACCGTCGAGCGCACCTGTCCGAAACGCTTGATGCGCCCGAAGCGTTGTTCGAGACGGGTCGGATTCCAGGGCAGATCGACATTGATCAGCGTCCCAAGGGTCTGGAGGTTCAGTCCCTCGCAGGCGGCATCGGTGGCGATCATCAGGCGTACCTGGTGATCGGCGACCATGCGCTTGAGTTCCTCGCGGACGATGCCGACCACCTGGCCATCGCGATAGAGCCGGCTGCGATCGGCACCGGCGTACAGGCCGATCATCTCGGCGGGCAGCTCCGCGGCGAGGGTGTCGGCGACCCAGCGGGCGGTGTCATGGTATTGGCTGAAGATGATGCAGCCCAACCCGAGCCAGCCTTGATCCTCGAGGTAGAAGCGAATGGCGCGCAGCTTGGGGTCGTCGTTCATGCCTTTCAGCACGGTGATCAGGCTCGACAGCGCGGCGCCCTCGGCCTCGGTCTGGATGGCCAGCGGCGCGTCGACCTCTTCGGTCTCTTCCTGTACCTCCCGCCCGGCCAGCAGGGCCTGCGCGGTGTTGATGCCAGCCACCACGCTGGAGCAGACTCGCTGCTCCATCAAGGTCTTCATGAATCCACCGCCCTTGCCGCGCTTGGCCAGCACCCGCCCGAAGGCGCGTGCTGCCTCATAGGCGCGGTCGAAATCCGGGGTGGTCCGCAACCCGCTGTCTTGGAACAGCGCATTGAATCCATGCGGCTGCGTGACCAGGCCGAGGTCCGGGTGCAGGTTGACAGCAATCCGGTCCAACAGCCCGCGTGCTTCCAGCGTTGTGCGCTTGCGCAGGACCACATGCCGCACGCACGGATTCTCGCGCTGGAAGAACGTCGCGCCATCGATGACCCGCTCCAGCTCCGTTTCCAGATCATCGCGCAGGTCCGACGGCAGGTCCGTCAAGGCACCGGCAAGGTGCGCGTCGCGGCGTAACCCGAGGTCCTCGCGCAGGTTGCGGAACAGCCGCCGGGCGTTCGGCTCGTTGGTGGATGCCATGGTCGGTAACGGCGAGCGCAGCAGACGCCAGCCATGGTCCAGATCCGCGACCCGCTCCGCGCCGCTGAGGAGCGGCAACACGCGCCGCGGATCGTGCCAGGGCGCGAAATCACTGCCGAGCACGAAACCGCTGCTGCCGCGGTGCAGCACGCCGAGCAGATCCCATAGATCCTCGGGGCGGGTCTGGATCGGCGTGGCGGTGCCGAGCAGCAGATGGTCGGCGCGGTCGGCGATCGCGCGCATGAACGCGAGCAAGGCGTTCGGCTCGCCCGCATGGGCGCCGAACCCTTGGCGCGAGCGCGCCTTGTGTGCCTCATCCAGGATAACCAGCGCGAAGTCGATGCCGGTCAGCACCGCCTTCTCTGGTGACGACCGCACCATCAAGCCGGTCGAGACGATGCCGATGCGCAGCGGACAGCGCGCGATCTGCTCGGGGCCGCTCGGCGAGATCGCCCGTTCCTCGGGGTCGAGCCAGACCTTGCGGCTGGAATGCCAGCGCGCGCACGGGATGCCGAGCTTGTCGAGCATCTCGGTCTGCCACTGTTCGCACAGGGTCGCCGGCGCGAAGATCACCATCGGCCGGCGCCGCTTGCGGGTCTGCTCCGCCAGCAGGCACAGGGTCAGCGCCGCGGTGCCGAGCGACAGCGTCTTACCGAGCCCAACCTCGTCTGCCAGCAGCAGCCGTACCTGACCGTGGTCCCGGTAATGGCGCACACACTCGGCCACGAACCCCTGCTGCCAGGGCTGCAGCGATAGGCCCTCGCGGTACAGCGGCGACTCGATCAGGGCCGCCGGCGCCAGCATCTCCTCGGCAGCGATCTCGGGCAGCCGGACCTCGACGCGCCGGCCACGGCGGCGGACCTCGCGGCAGACCGCCTCCGGCAGCGGCCGGGCGGCGTTCCACAGGTACGCGAACTCCGCCTCGATCCAGGCCACCCCCGCGGGCGAGTCGTCCTCCCACAAGATCTCGTAGTGGCGCTGCCAGCCGTGGCGGGTCTCGTTCATCGAGCCGATGAAGCCGAGCTTGCGGCCATCGGCACGCTCGATGACGCCGGCCTTGCCATGCACGAAGCCGCACAGACTGTCCGGCGCCACGCGGATGACCTGCCCGCGCTGGGCCAGAAAGGCGTCCAGCCGCCGGTACCGCTCACGGTTCAGCAGCGACTCGGCCTCGATGGAACGCTCGTTCCAGCGCCCGAGCATGCGCGCCTCGCGGAGCTGCGCGACCTTCAGATCCTCGGGTGCCAGATCGACATTGCAGACGATGCGCACATCGGCCACCGTCTCCAGCCACTCGTGGGCGATCTCGAACAGCGAGCTGGTGAAGTAGCCGGCGATGCGCCGATAGCTGCGCGCGCCCTGAAGCTGCTCGGCCAGGAAGCCCTGGTCGAGACGGTGGGTGCGGGTGGAGAAGCGGCGAATGGTCAAGGCGTTGTTGCGTCGGAGAAGGGGTTTAGCGACGACACCCCGCTGCGCGCGACGTCCCGGGAATTCCGCGTCACCAGCGTCAAACCGTGCTCCTGCGCGGTGGCGGCCAACAGACCATCGATCACCGGAAGCTTGTCGGGAACATTGTTGCGTCCCCAACGCTCGGCGATGGCCGTGGAAACAGGCAAGACGCGATCGGCGAAGCGCATCTGGATCAGGGCGAGCCGCTTCTCCAATCGTTCGGCCTGGGCCGCATCGCGGCGACGCAGGCGCTCGACCCCGTGGCGTATTTCGCCAATGACCAAGACCGACAGGTAGAGCTGGCTCGCATCGGCCGCCTCGTACCAGGCACGAACACCTGGATCGGCGCGATCGCCTTTCTGCACCTCGGACAGGATGTTCGTCTCGATCAGGAAGCCCATTCCGGATCACCGCGGCCATCGTCCTGTTGGCGCTCCAGATCCTCTAGGGTAAGCCCTTCGGTCAACCCCGCGAGAAGTCGTTTCAGATCGGCGGTCTGGCTACTCGGCACGGCAGAATCCTCCAACAACAAGAGAACGCGCAACTGGGTTCCGTTCGGAATCGAGTCGGGGAGACGGATCGCGTGCTGTTCGACTGTGGCTTCCAACTCGATGGCTTTCATGTCAATCCTCCGCGTTGCTGTCAAGAGCCCGTGTAGGGCGGGAAAGCGAATCGCATCCCGCCGAAAGGCCTTCTCCTGTCAACGCTCATTGTAGGCGCTGATTGCGCATCCGCCCGGCGATCGCCTCGGCCGCGCGGCGGACCTCGGGCTGACGGGCCTTCGCCGCGAGAAACCCCGCCATGTCGATCAGCTTGGGGCGCTGCCCCAGATAATCCGGCACGGCATCGCGCAGGTTGGCCATGAAGACATCCGGCTCTTTATCCGCCA
Source organism: Chromatiaceae bacterium (assembly GCA_007693535.1). Classification (GTDB taxonomy): domain Bacteria; phylum Pseudomonadota; class Gammaproteobacteria; order Chromatiales; family Chromatiaceae; genus Lamprobacter. The sequence goes on along the minus strand of REDK01000142.1, from coordinate 1,990 downwards.
GAAATTCCTGGATGGCGACGATCAGCGCCCCGAGCGGGGTGGGGCCGATTTCGGTACGGTCGGTCAGGTCGCGGGGTTTGAACTCGGTGACGGTTTTCAGGCGCGCGGCGTTGGGCTTGATGCTGGCCATGATGGCGGCATAGTCGGCGACGCGGAAGGCTTTGGCGAAGTTCTGGTAGTTGTCGAGCTTTGACGCCCCGGTGGTTTCCATGTCGAGCATACGCAGATAGAAGCGCTGGATGCCGCTGAGCGCGCCCCAGGTCTCGGCTTCGAGTCCGTCGGGAACTAGCAGGCTGTTGGCGGTCTCGGCGGCCTGGCCGACGATCTCATCGACCACGGTGGTCTCGCCCTGGCGGCGCGGGCGCAGGGCAAAGCTGGTGACATCCTCGCCGCCGATGCTGGTAAAGCCGGTCAGCACCTTGAGCGCGGCGGCGTAGCCGGCCATTTGCAGGTCGGAGTCGTTGAACACCGGCGCGCCCAGCTTGGCCTCGGTCTCGGTGTTCAGATGCAGCATTTGCTTGATCTGCGCATCGACCTCGCGCTTGACCGCTGGCAGGATGCGCTGCTTGAAGCCGGGGCGATCACCCGCCGGGCGTTTGCGCAGCATCAGGATCACGGTGCCCTGCACATAGCCGCCTTTTTTCAGCTCGGAGGTGGTTTCGGTGGCGATGTACCAGGCGCCGACCACTTGCAGCCCAGCGGCCCAGAAGATGCTGACCATGTCCGACCAGACGCCGGTGTCCTGATGGGTGAACATCACGCACTGCATGCCGTTATCTGGCATGTGTTTGGTCATGGCTTTGTAGGCATCGACCATGCCGCGCCGGAAGTCGTCGCCGGAGCCTTTGATGGCCAGCTCGCGGCGGGAGTCCCAGGTCCATTGGTCGAAGGGCGGCGGTGGGTTTTTGCGCAGCCAGGCGATGAAGAATTCGGTGATTTCGTGGTAGTGGACGGCGTCGGCGTAAGGAGGATCGGTGATGAATATGTCAGCGTCCGCAGTCGAAACTCCTGCATCCTCTGCTTGCACTGCGGCTTTTGCAGTTATGAGTGTTGATCGCGCACACTCGATTGACCAAGGTGTCACATCGAATGCTCGATTAACCCAGTTAAAAATCGTTTTCAATGCTTGATTGTCGAATGTCGATTTCGCACCGCCATCACCGCCGGACTGAGAAACGGCCCAACGACAAGACTTTGAATTATTATCTACAAATTTTGAAGTCCAAAAGGTGAAAAGAACATTGTCTGTATGCTTTCGAAGAATCGCAGCTTCCAGTAGCGCGCGCGGCATAAACAATTGGTGCCAATAGCACCATCCATTTGTTCGAATTGGCCCTTCATTCTCTTTTCCGGTCTCAATCATCATATCCGGCACCAAGCCGTCCTCCTGCCAGCGCGCCAGATTCTCCGCGACGATGCGCTCAACCCGGCGCTCGCGCTCCAAATCCTCCTCAGTCACGGCGGCAAAGAAGGTCTCCGGGCGATGAGAACCCAGCGTGTCGCGCGTCATCCACTGGATGCAATAGAGCCGTTCCTGAAAGACATCCTCCGGTCGCGGCCTGAAATCCTGCTTCTCCCAGCGCCGCAACCGGTTCGCGGTGTTGCCCTCGGCATCGCGATAATCGCCGCGCAGGGTCTTGATCGAGGTGCGATAGGTCCTGCCATCCAGCGTATAGACCAGATGGCCGTCCTGCACCGTGCCGCGCTCGGCGGCGGCCATCTCGGCACTGGAAACGCCGCTGTGAATCTCGATCTCAAACCGCTGGTTGGCCGGATCAGGCGCCAGTTTGGCCACCACATTGCGCGTCTTCGAGATCACCCAACTCGGCGCCATGGGCACCATCCAGCCGGTCTCCGGGCAGCGCGTCTCCAGGCAATAGAGATAGGCCTTGGCGCGGTTGCCCTGGCTGTCATGCTCAATGCCAAGCTCGGTGATTTCCCGATCCACCGCCTCGGCCACTTCGCGCTGCGCCCGCTCGATCTCGGCGCG
>REDK01000104.1 GCA_007693535.1 Chromatiaceae bacterium | reverse complement strand
GGGGCGTCCTTGAGCGCGAAGGGTTGGAGCTTGGGCGCCGCCGCGGGCTGATTGGCGACTCCACTTGATGCGCTTTGTCGTATCTCGCTCATTCGCCCAGGCCGGTCAGCATGGACTGAATGGCATCTTCCAGCGGAGTCAGATGCTGCTCGACCACCTGCCGCACCGTTTGTGGATCGATCTCACCGAGATACTGATTTACCAGGATGTTTCGGAAGCCGCTGATTTGTTTCCAGGGAATCCCCGGATGCTGCTGTTTCAAATCCTCTGGAAGATGCTGAGTCGCCTCGGAGAGGGTTTGCAGGTTGCGCAAGGCGGCGTCGTACAGCACCTCGTCCTGCATCAGATCGCCGCGTGCCTGTATCCGACGGAGCTTGCCGATGGTATCCAGGATATGGCTTGCATAGGGTTGCCACTGCTTGTTCACAGGTCGACGGCCTCCGCAAGCACAAACGGACGAAGGTGCCGGTTAAGCTCATGCTCGGGGATCAGATCCACGCGGTGCCCGGTGATCTCCTCCAATCGTTCCGCCAATGGCAACCGTTGGGTAAACAGGTCATAACCCGCGGGAAGGTCGACCAGAAAGTCGATATCGCTGGCGGCGGTTTCCTCGCCGCGCGCCACCGAGCCGAACACCCGAATTCGCCGAGCGCCAAATTGCTTCCCTGCCGCAGCAATCAAGGCACGCTTCGCAGGCAATGTTTCGAGTAGCACTGTTAGGATCTCCAGGTTGTCCCATTGGCGGCTATCGGTCGGCCAAGACTGGCCTACCGCTCCGGCGGCCGCTGGCGAATCCAGTCCTCCAGGGGCTGGTCCGGAAACCGGCGGAAGTGCCGGACATTGCCGGTCGCCAGCTCCGCACCGCGGGCCACGGCGATGGCCGCGATCATCAGGTCGGCATCGGCCAGGATCTCGCCGCTGCGGCGCAGCGCAGCCTTGTGCTGGCCGAACTGCCGAGCGGCCGGTCGATCCAGCCCGACGATGTCGAGCGTGCTCAAGAGGTCCACGACCAGCGCCCGGGCCTGGTCGGGGTCCGCGGACTTGGCGGCACCGTATTCCAGCTCGCAGGCCGTGATCCAGGTGGTGACAACCCGTCAGCCGGTGTGCCGGCGCCACTGCAGCACCCGCGGATTGCCCCGCAGGATCTCGACGCAGACGTCCGTGTCCAGCACCTTCACAGATCCACCTCGCGGCCTTCGGTGCGTGCGTCGTAGATGTCCGAGACCATGGCATCCAGCGCTGCATCGCCGCCGGGCCAGCGCCCACCCAACCGCTCCCAGGCGACCAGCTGCGCATCCCGCTCGGTCGCGCCGAGGCTCGCGGGCGCTGTGCCGGCCTCGGGGGCAAGGGCCTGTTCCAGCAGCAGGATCGTCTCGCGGTTAAGGCTGCGCCGCTGCTGCCGCGCGCGCTCGCGGAGACGTTCGAGCAGATCATCGGGCAGGTCTTTGAGGGTCAGCGATGACATGGGCGGAGCCGGCGTCTTGGAGTGTGTAACCATTCTGGTTGCGGCCGTGATGGCCGTCAATGCGGCACGCGGGGCTGTCGCGGCGCCTGGTCCTCAGTCATCGAACAGCCCCAAGGTCCGGTTCGGTCCGGTGGAACCGACCTTGCGCGCCTCCAGCCGCGGCTTCAGCAGCTCGTTCTGCGCCACGTCGCCGAGGGCGAAACGCAACGCGACGCGCCAGCCCTTGTCGGCGTCCTGCAGGCCGCCGGTGGCGATGGCGGTCATGCCGAACAGCCACCAACGCTCCTCCGGCCGCAGCGCCAGCCAGTTGCGCACGGCGATGCGGATCTTCTCCGGCTCCAGCCGCTCGACGGCCCAGGCGAGCACGCACAGTTCCTTGCCGAGCAGGCGGTCCACCGGATTGTCGCCGACCTTCCAGGTACCGGTGGCGAGGTTGTGCTCCTTGAGCCGAGCGTTGAAGGCGCGCTGTACCTCGGCGCGGATCGCGCTCCAGCGTGGGCGCTCCAGCAGGCTGCGGTCGAGGATCTGTTTCGGCGCCGCGCCGGCGGACATGCCGAGGTGCTCGCTGATCAGTACCGGCGCGCTGTTGCCCCGCGGGATGCGCACGACGAAGTGATGCGGATCCGACGTAGCGGGCACGCCGAAGCCGCGGGTGCGGTGGGCGTACGCCGCGGCCCGAGTCTCCCCCTGTTTGTCTGACAAGATGTTGCTCGCTCTAGGGGGTGCGCTTCGCTTTCTACGGCTCTTCGGTTTGCGCGGTCGGAACCGACACGCGCGTGGCGTCAGTGAGCCGCCGAGCCCGGCGCGCGAAGCGGCGGTCGTCGAATGTGTAGAGAGCCTCGCAATGGCTGCTGCCCGCCAGGTGAAGGGCGTCGGCGAAGTCCAGGCCTGCTTCGGTGAGGCGCAGCGCGGCGACGATTCGCTCCGCCTCCTCGGCGTTGACGTGCCGCAGTCCGAGCAGATGTTCGAACACGCCGACGATCTGGCGCACATCGAAGCGGTAGAAGGCCCGCAACACCCATTCCAGCTCAAGCACGACCGTGATGGGCACGAAGAGACTGGGGCTCTCCGTTAGGATGCGGTGCGCGATAGGTCGCTGTAGGGCCGCCTCGGGATCGCCGGGATCATCCACGTAAAAGCGCGCCAGGATGTTCGTATCAAGGGCGATCATCTTGCTGCGAACGCATCGCTTGGGCAACGTCGAAATCCGCCAACCGACGCTCGCCGGGGAGGTCGCAGCGCAACAGTCCATAGCCATCCTCGGCACGGGATGGCGGTATCGACTTCAACGGCCGTACGCGAATGCCGTCTCCCTCCAATTCGAAATCTAGCTTGCTGCCTGGCCCAAGGCCAAGCCGCCGTCGGATCGCGACGGGAATGACGACTTGGCCCTTGTCAGATACGGTGACGATAGGCATCGGATACTCCAATTTCTTACACAGTAAGATGTGACCGTACTCTAGCAAATCGGCCAACCGCCGTCTTCCGTCTTCGCGCGCGCGTCTTCAGACGAGTCCCGCTTACTCCTGAACCACGTCTCCCGCCGATAGTCCAAGGCCGACCAGTTCGGCAAATTGCTTTAGGGCGAAGCCGTCGCCGAAGCTGACACCACCTTTGATGGTCACCTGTACGCCGGCCTGCTCATCTCCGATGGCCTCGCGCATGCCGCGGATGGCGGTCTCGATGGCGGCGGCGGTCAACGCACGGTCGTTGAAACGGATCTGCACGGCGCTCTCGCCGTCACCGATCAGGATCTGCACCCCGCGCAGCAGGATGTCCTGGCGATCGCGAAAGCGCTGGATGACACCAAACGCCTTGTCGGTGGTATCGATGTTGACGCGCTTGCCCTCGGGTATCCGGGCGGGCTTGTTGTCGTCGATGATCAGACGGTCATCGCCGTCGGCCGGGACCTGGATCTTGGCGGCCTTCTCCACCTCGCCGGCCTTGGCGGCGATCAGGATGGTGCAGCCCTTGGCAGGAACGGCGAACGGTTCGCTGTAGGGCTGGCCCGCTCTCGCATTGGTACCGTCTAGGGTGAAGCGCAGCTCGGCCGGCGGTGTGCAGCGCAGCTCGACCTTGCGGCTGTCGGCGACGTTGTGGATCTCGTGGCGGATGGTCAGGTCGGCCGTCCAGCGTGTCGGGGGGCCGGTCTCGTACCTGCCCGTGCTGTCCACGGCGATGAAGTAGAGCGTCGCCTCGGTGGTGCGGTAGTCGTCGAGTTCCTGCACCTGCTCGTCTTGCTCGCTGACGGCGTTGGTCTTGAGCACATAGACGCTGGGGCTGTCGCCGGCGTGGCGCGGCGTCAGCGAGAGGGTCGTCTCGCCGGTGTCGCGGTTCGTGTTCAGCACGGTGACGTTGACCGAGGTCTGCTCGGCCGGGAACGGCCCCTTTTCGATCTGGCCCTCGGGCGTCTGGCGCCAGCGGCCCTGCTTGAGCGCCTCGTCACGCAGCACCTCGAGCCCACGTGCGCCCGGCAGCCAGGGCCAAGTCGGATCGGTCTTGGCACGCATGACCAGATCGCGCCAGGGCACCCGGCGGTCGCTGGCCGGCCACAGATAGGTCTCGGCCATCGCCCAGTAGGCGGGCAGCTCATCCATTATGTCCAAGGCCAGCTTGTTGTCGCAGCGCCCGCTGGCGAGCAGCCGCTCGATCTGCGCCTCGGCGGCGTATTCGCCGTCGCCAAAGCGCAGACCGTTGTCGATGGTGGCCATGACCAGTTCGCCGTCGCCGTCCCCACCGGGACCAGGCAAGAACAGCCGGTTGTAGGCGCCGGAAACGGCCTTGGTGAAGCGCTCCTCCAGTTCTTCGAGTTTGTCGCGGGCCTCATCAAAGAGCGTGTCGCCGGGCTTCAGGTTGTGATGGATGCGCTCGATGGCATACAACTCGCGCAGCCGCGCCTCGACCTCGTTGGCCAGGTGGCTGTCGTTGCCGGAGAGGATCAGGACGTTGTTCTTCTCCTGCTGAAACGCGAAGAAGTTGCGGATCTGCTCCGGTGGCGTGCGCCCGTCCGGCTGCACCACCAACAGGATGCGGGCGCCGGACAGCTTCACGTCGTCCAGCCGCGGCATGATCTGCACTTCTTGATAGGCGGCCCGTGACCTGCTCTGCGCGCTGAACAGGCCGGTCAGGCGGTTGATGAGCGCCTGCTCCAGCTTCGGTGCCGGAATCTGCTTGGCGTCGCGCTCGATGCGGCGGCCGAGGTTCTCCGTCTCTTTGAAGTAGAACAGTTCGCCCTCGCGGTGCAGGTACCAGGCGCGGTCGCGCAGGCGCTCCAGGCCGGACAGGAACTCGTCGGGCTTGCGGAACGGGGCGACGAGGTACTCGATGATCTCCGCTTGCGTCAACCCGCTGTGCGCGCCGACCGCGCGCGACAGCGATGCGGAGAGCACCAGCTTGGCCACCTGGGTGGCGGCGTCGCTGCCGAGATCGCCGTCGATCTCCTCGGCACGGGCGTTGCCGTGGTCGGCGATGTCGTTGACGACCGCCGGCAGCAGCGCCGAGTTCACGCGCTGGATCTCGTCGCGGACCTCGACGTCGTTGAGGTCGAGATGCTGGGTGCCGATCAGGAAGCAGTCGTTGGCGTCGCGGTTCCAAACGCTGCGCAGCAGCCGGGCGGTGAACTGCATCAACCCGCGGGTCTGGCGAAAGCCCTCGTTCTCCTTGAACAGGGCCACCAGGTTTTTGAACGAGGGGTGAAACGGATAGGTCTCGCGCACCTCGTCGGCGACCGCTTCCATGGCCCGCGCGGTGATGTAGCCGCCGTCCTCGGCCGCCTTGACCTGCTCGGCGAAGGCCTCGGCGACCGCGTCGACCAGGGTGTCGTCCGGCAGCGCGGTGAATAGGCGTTTCTTCAGGATCTGGTAGATCTCGTTGCCGGCGAGCTGTACCGGCGTGATGGTCATGGCCTGGCGGCTCGATTCCTGCTGCAGATTGGACATGACCCGCGCCAGGTCTTTGGTCTGCGCGTCGTAGCTGCCGGAGAGATTGGCAATGACCACGCAGCAGCGCGGCAGCTTGATGGCCGCGGTCAGCAGGTTGCTCAGGCTGTAGGTGACGACATCGGCGAGCGAGCCCTTGCCGACCGCGCGCGTCGTGGCGTTGAGCAGGTACGGCGGCAGCTCGTCGAGCAGGATCAGCGTCGGTTCATCGCCGATGATCTCGAGCCACTTGGCCTCGTCGACCCCGCGCGGGCCGTCGATCCAGTACGGACGCATCAGCTCCGCCTGGATTCCATTTGGGCCGAGCTGCTCGGCGATCTCGCCCCAGACGTAGTGATCCGGGTCGTTGCGGCCGTTGAAGGCGGCAATGCGTGCCGGTCCGAAGTCGAGCCGCTCCGCCAATTCGGGGGGCAACAGCTCGGCGCGCAGATGCGGATGCTTTGCCAGCAGACCGAGGGCGGTCATCAGGTGTGTCTTGCCGCCGCCCATTGCCTGGGCCAGCTCGAAGGCGGCCTGATCCGAGCGTCCCGCGAGCCGCAGCAGGCCTTCGCGGAACAGGGCTTCCATGCCCTGGGTGATGTAGTTGCGGGCGAAGAATGCGCGTCCGTCGCCTTCGTCGGTGATCAGATCGGAGAGGTTCTCAATCGCCTCGGTCATCCGGTAGTCATTGACCATCGGATGGATCCGGCAGGCGTCACGCACGGTTTGCAACACAGCCAACCCTCCCAGGTGCAACGCGGGTGGCAACGCATCGTTGCCTTCAGGCCATCAGGCCATCAGGCCATCAGGCGTCCGAAGATGCGAAACCCGGCCAGGTAGGTGCCGGCGGCCGAGCCCAGGGTGCTGAAGATGAAGACCAGCAGCACCCGTGAGACCCGGTTGTGCCACCAGCCGCGTAGCTGGGTTACATCCTCGCGTAGATGGGCGAAGTCGCCGACGCTCGGCCGGCGCAGGGTCAGTTCGATCGCCGCGGTGACCATGCCGGCGCCGATGGTCGGGTTCAGCGAGGTCAGCGGTGCCGCCAGGAAGGCGCCCAGGATGGTCAGCGGATGGGCCCCTGCCAGCGCCGCGCCCAGCGCCGAGAGGCCGCCGTTGATCAGGACCCAGTCCAGGACCAAGTTCCAGCCCAGTTCGGGGCTGCGGGTAAAGCCATAGGCGAACAGCCCCAGGATCAGCGCGACGATCAGCCAGGGCACCAGGCGCCACAGGCGCCCGGGCGGCGGTACCTGCTCCAGCGCCTCGATCTCTGCCGCCGGCTCCGGCGGGTCGGACGCCGTGAGGCGCTCGCCCAGGCCCTTGAGATGGCCCGCTCCGACCACCGCCAGGATGTGCTGGTAACCTTGCTCGGTCGCCTCGGCGCGCAGCCGCGCGGCCATGTAGCGGTCGCGCTCGTTGATCAGCGGCGCATAGAGTTCGCCACGGTCTTCGGCGAACTGGGCGAAGGTGGTTTCCAGCACATCCCCCTGCTTCAACTGCTCTACCTCGTCGGCACTGATCTGTTCGCGGGTCAGCAGGCCCGCGAGCAGTCCCGAGAACAGGTTCAGGCGCCGCCACCAGCCCAGGTTGTGGGCGGCACGCTTGAGGGTGGTGCCGACCTCGCGATCGATCAGCAGCACCGGCAGGCCGCGCGCCTGAGCCTGCTCGATGGCGGCGCGCTGCTCGGCCCCGGGCTCAATCCCGAACTGATCGGCCAGTCGCTGCTGATAGGCGGACAGGGCCAGGCTCGCAGCCACCATATACACCCGTCGCTCGCGGATCACCGCGAACAGATCCAGCCGGCTCAGGCTGTCCGGGTCCATCATGGCGTTGAAGCGGCTGCGGCAGAGTTCCACCGCCACCGCATCGAAGTCGCGTTCGAGGTCGCTCAGCAAGGCCACGACCGTTTCGGCGCTGGCGCGCGAGACATGGGCGGTGCCGAGCAGGGTCAGGCGGGTCGCGCCGCTGACCAGTTCCCGAATGGGCTCTTCTGACGTGGCGTTGTCCGGGGGAGTTGATTCCTGCATGGAGAGATCGCGGATGTTGGGCGGCTGCCCCCGCGGCGCCGGCTTGCTCCCGATCCGGTCCTGGGTCCGGTCCCGGGTCCGATGCGCTCCCGACGGGCGCCGGGTGCGCTTCTGCTCCGGGGGAGCTGACGGGGCGGATCAAGGCGATTTCTGTCAACTTTCATGCCATCTGACTGGTCTTGGCGCCCGCCTTCGGCGTCGCACGGACGGTCACAGCGCTGGCTCTGCTCCCGCCGGCCCTCCTTGCAGGCGAACGTTGATCCTGCGTCATTTGGCCAGCGTCATCTGGCCGGCGTCATCTGGCATAAAAGTTTCCGGCAATCGCCTAAGGGACGGATCGGTAGTGGCGGGCGCACGGGGCGGGAGGCGGCATGATACCCCAGCCGCCGCGCCGATCGGCACGGCGCTGCCGCCGCGGCGGCCAGCTGCGGGCCGGGACCGGTGCCGATGTGAGCGGGCGCTTGCGGCCCTTCGCGGCGCAGCCGCTCCTGACCGGCAATCCGGTCGGGTAGGACCGCGGTCAGCAGAGGTTGCGCGCGGCGAGGATGTCAAACTGCCCGCCCCATCGCGTATCATCACACCCGCCGGGCGGGTACCAGCCGGTCGCGTCGCGGTGTGCCCGCCATGATCCGCATGCTCTGGGAAGCGCGATCGAGATGCCGAGTCCCCCTGCCCAATCCTTGCTGTCAGTGCGTTCGCTGCTGGTCGCGCTTCTGCTGCCGGTGCTGCTGAGCGGCCCAGGCGGCTGCGGTCGCATCAAGGAAGACCGCAAGGCCAATGCCCTGGAGGCCGTCACCCGCACCTACGCCGAGGCGATCCGCTGGGGCTACTATCCGGCCGCGGTCGGCTTCCTGAGCCCGGAGGTGCGCGGCGATGTGGATTTGGAGGCGCTGAAGAATATCCGCGTCACCGGTTACGAGGTGATCCAGCCGCCCGTGATCGATCCCGACGACGCGGCTGTGCAACTGGTGCAGGTCGACTATGTGCTCAACGATCGCCAGGTGCTGCGCAGCCTCACCGACCGCCAGGTCTGGCGCTGGAATGAGGCCGGCGCCAGTTGGTGGCTACAGACGTCGCTGCCGGCCTTTGTCGGCAGCGGCCCTGAGTAGCGCGCGGGAGTTCGGATGACCAGCATCGGTCACGAGGGCGGCTTCACCCCGGCGGCCCGGTTCCTACTCATTTGTGCGGCCTTCGTGGTGGTGGTGGCCGGCCTGAAGGCCGCCTCGGCCTTGGTCACGCCCTTCCTGCTGGCGGTCTTCATCGCCGTGCTGGCGGCCGAGCCGCTGACCTATCTGCGCCGGCGCGGGCTGCCCAACTGGGCGGCGATGCTGGTCACCATCGGCCTGGTGGCCGGCGTCGGCCTGGTGATCGTCGCACTGGTGACCACCTCCATCAACGAGTTCAATGCCAACCTGCCTGGCTATCAGGCGCGGCTCAAGGGCATCTCCGACGATCTGGCGGTCTGGCTGGACGGTATCGGCGTGCAGATCTCGCGGGACACGCTGAACTCGCTGGTGGACCCGGCGCGGGTGCTGGGGATCGCCGGTGACCTGGTGCGCGGCCTCGGCGGGGTGCTGACCAATGCCCTGATGATCCTGCTGACGGTGGTGTTCATCCTGCTGGAGGCGCGCGGCATGCCGAACAAGCTGCGCCTGGCCCTGCAGGCCCCGGAGTCCTCGCTGGCGCATCTGCGCCAGGTGGTCTTCACCATCGTGCGCTATATGGCCATCAAGGCCAGCACCAGCCTGGCCACCGGGGTGATGATCTGGGTCTGGCTTGGGTTCTTGCGGGTGGACTTTGCCGTGCTCTGGGCGATGCTCGCCTTCCTGCTCAACTTCGTGCCCACCATCGGCTCGATCATCGCCGCGGTACCGGCGGTGCTGCTGGCGCTGGTCCAGCTCGACCTCAATGCCGCCCTGCTGGTGGCGGGCGGTTATCTGTTTGTCAATATCTTCATCGGCAACATCGTCGAGCCCAAGGTGATGGGCCAGGGCCTTGGCCTGTCCACGCTGGTGGTTTTCAGCTCGCTGGTCTTCTGGGGGTTCGTGCTCGGCACCGCCGGCATGTTCCTGTCCGTGCCGCTGACCATGGCGATCAAGATCGCCCTCGGCGGCCATCCCAATACCCGCCCTATTGCCATCCTGCTCAGCCCGGCCACCGAGGCCGGTCAGGTCGCGGCACCGGCGGCGTCGATCCTGCCCGACGGCCGCCCGGCCCCGTCGGCCTCGGAGCGGACCTCCTGATCCGGACGGCCGATCCCATCCCCCGACCCGCTGAAGGCCACAGCCGCGGAGAGGGCAAGGCGATAGACCGCCGGCCCCGCCGAGCTGCTCGCAGTGGCTCAGTGGGTCGTCTCCACGGGGCGCTCGGCCGGCGGTAAGCCGGCGAGGAATCGGGCCAGCGCGCGTTCGTAAGCGGGTTGGGAGTGCAGGAAGCCGTGGTTATGGTCGCCCCGCAGCACCACGAACTGGCGCGGCTCGGGGGCGGCCTCGAACAGCGCCCGGCCCTGGTTGTAAGGGATGATCTCGTCGTCCGCGCTGTGCAGCACCAGCACCGGGCTTTGCACCTGGCTGATCCAATCCGCGGCGTCGAAGCGGTAATGCAGCGGCAGTACATGAGCGACGCCGGGGAAGAGGGTGCGCGCCAAGCTGCCGAGATCGGCAAAGCCGGACTCGGCGATCAGCGCCGCCGGGGCCTCCCCGGCCGGGCGGGTCGCGGCCAGTTGCGCCGCGACCGCGGCCCCCAGGGAGCGACCGAAGATGACGATTGCGGCCGGATCGACCCCGTGCGTGTCCACCAGCCAGCGCCAGGCGGCATCGGCATCGGCGTAGAGTCCGTCCTCGCTCGGGTGGCCCGTGCTGCGGCCATAGCCGCGATAGCCGATGATCAACACATCCAGCCCCAGCCGGTGGAAGATCAGCAGCGAGTCGCGGCGATGCGAGATATTGCCGGCGTTGCCATGCAGAAACAGCAGGGTGCGGCGCGGGGTCTGGGCCGCTGTCTGGTCGGGCGCCGGGTCTGTTGCCGGTGCCTGATCTGCCGCCGGGCCGGGGATGAACCAGCCATGCAGGCGGACCCCGTCGCTGCTGACGAGATCGACGTCGGTATAGGCCAGGCCCCAGTCGCGCGGGGTCGCGATCAGTTCGCTGGTGGGATAGAACAGCAGCCGACCCTGAAACCCCCAGAGCAGGCCGGCGGCGATCCCAAGCCCGGCCAGGAGGTGCCCGAGGGTCGATAACAGGCTGACCAGGGGATTGCTCATCGGTACGCGGCGGGGGCTGGCGGGCAGTGCCGGCCCGGCCGCTGGCCGGTCATGGTTGCCCCTCCTGCAGGCGGTCGAGCAGCTCGAAGTCGATGCGCCCGGTGGCCGGCAAGCCAACCGCGCGCTGGAAGTCGCGCACTGCGGCACGGGTACGCGGGCCGATCAGCCCGTCCACCGGGCCGGGATCATGGCCGCGCGCGGCCAGCCACTGTTGCACCGCCAGGACCAAGGCATTGGTCAGCGCTGGGGCGGTCAGCGTCTCGGCCTGGCCATCGGCAGCGATCGAGCAGCGAGTCAGTTCCAGGATGCTGCCGGTCACGGTCTGGAAGCGATAGGGGCGCGGTGGCACGCAGGGGTCAGCCGGCTCGGGTTCCGGCTCGGGCTCCGGCGCGATGATGGGTGCCGGCATTGGCTCTGGTTCCGGTTCGGGCGCCGGGTCAGGCCCCGGCTCGGGTTCGGGTGCCACATCGGGTGTGATCGCCGGCTCCGTCGGGAGCGGCGCCGGCGCTGGTTCCGGCTCCAGCACCGGCTCGGGCTCCGGAATTGGTTCCGGCTCCAGCACCGGTTCGGGCTCCGGAATTGGTTCCGGCTCCAGCACCGGCTCGGGCTCCGGTACTGGCACCGGTAGTGGCTCCGGCAGTGGCTCCAGCTCCGGCGCGATCTCTGGCAAGGCATCCGGCGCCATCTCCGCCGCTAGCAGGGCCGCGGCTGGTACCGATTGCGCCGCGGTGCTCACCGCCAGGCTGCCCTGGCCGGCCATCACTGCCAGCATCAGCAGGGCAGTGATGGTCACCCAGGCACTGCCGGCCGCCGGCCAGTTGCGCAGGCCCTGCTCGGCATCGGCGACCGGGGTGTCGAAGATGCGGTAGTAGATCTCCACCGCCCGGCGTCGGGCGCGGATCAGCCGGGCCAGGGCCGGGCGCGAGACGTGGCGCTGGATGCGCGCCTGTGCCGCGTGCACCCAGGGCGCCAGGGCCAGCAGGTCGCCCGGCGGGATCAGGCCGATCAATTGCCCCAGGCGCCCGGGGCGCAGCCAGATGGTCAGCCCGGCCAGCCCCAGCACCAGCAGGGCCACCAGTAGGATCGCGCCGTTGGTCAGCCAGGCCGCGGCCCGGCCCAGCACGAACGGGAACAGCAGCGCCAGCCCCAACAGCAGCGTCCAGGCCAGCAGCGGCCAGCGCCAGCCGGGCTCGCGGTGGTTGGGCGTGGCAGCAAACACGGTCAGGAAGCGTGCCATCAGCAGCATGGTGCCGACCGCAGCGATGCTGGCGGTGGCACCGATCCAGGTCCAGTCGGCGCGATCCAGCACCGGCTTGATCCCATACTTGGCGACCGCACCGCTGGTAAACGGCGACCCGGCCAGGGCCAGCGCCAGAAACAGCGTGCCCCCCAGCACCCAGGGCTGCCAGTGGGCATGCTTGCGCAGGCCGACCCCAAGGAACAGGCCGCCCTTGACCAGCGCGTGCTGAGCGGCATAGAAGGCGATCGCCATGACCCCGACCGGGGCCAGCGCCGGGGCCATCAGGATCAGCCCCAACAGCAGCGACATCAGCCCCATCTTGCTGATGCTGCTGTAGGCCAGGATCACCTTGGGGTCGCGCTGCACCAGCCCGACCGGCAGCGCATAGAGCAGGGTCAGCAGTCCGACCAGGGTCAGCGCCGCCCCCCACTGCGGCAGCGCCTCCACCCCCACCGGCAGGAAACGCATCCAACCCAGCAGCGCGACCTTGATCATGGTCCCACTCAGCACCGCACTGGCCGGCACCGGTGCCGCCGGATGGGCCAGCGGCAACCACAGGTGCAGCGGGACCAGGCCGGCCTTGATGCTTAGCCCGATCAGGATCAGGGCCAGAACCGCCGTGGGCAGGCCGACCAGGTCGTCGGGGGTGGGCAGGGTGGTCCCCGCGTGCTGACGGATCAGCACCAGGGCCGCGAACAGCATCACCTCGCCGGCCAGGGTCATGACCAGATAGACCTTGCCGGCCCGCAGGGCGGCGGGAGTCCCATCCTGGATCACCAGGCCGTAAGCGGCCAGACCCATCACCGCAAAGCCGGCATAGAAGCTCAGCAGATCCTGGCCGACGATGAGCCAGAAGTTGCCTCCCATGGCGAGTAGGAACAGGGCGGCAAAGCGCTCGGCGCTGGTGCTGCCGGGGGCGGTGGCCGCGGTGTAGATGCCGGCCACCAGCCAGAGCAGTGAGGTGAACAGCAGGTAGACCCGGCTCAGGGCGTCCAGTCCGAGGTGGGTCCCGAGAAACAGCCACGGCAGGGCCAGCTCGCTGCCCAGCGGCACACTGAGGGCCGCGAGCAGCGCCGGCACGGCGCCGATCGCCGGCAGCCAGTCGTGCAGGGGCGAGCGGCGGGTGTGCAGCAGGGCATGGGCGGTGCGCTGGGTCAGCCCGCCGGGCGCTCCCGGTGCGACGCAGAAGCGCGGGTCGGCCGCTGGCGCGGCCAGCAGCAGTGGCCAGACCCAGGCCAGTAACAGCAGCCAGGCGCTCACAGCCCGTACTCCCGCTTGGCGATCAGCGTCGCCCACTCCAGCGGGCTGAACGGCGCCCCGGCGAACAGCCCGGCGAGGATGGACAGCAGGGCGGTGAACACCGGTGGCCACAGCAGCGCCGGCATGGTCTCGAAACGGCCGCCATGGTCATGTTCCTGGGGCCAGGTGCCTGGGGTGGGAAGGAACCAGGCGCGATACAGGATGGGCAGGAAATAGGCGGCATTGAGGAGGGTGCTCAGCGCCAGTACCAGCAGCACCCAGTAGGCGCCGGCGGTGACTGCGCCCAGTCCCAGATACCATTTGGTCACGAAGCCGGCGATCGGCGGGAAGCCGATCATCCCCAGAGCGCCGACGCTGAAGGCCAGGGTGGTCCAGGGCATGCGCCGGCCGACCCCGTCCATCTCGCTGACATCATGGATGCCGAGGGTCTCGGCATAGTTGCCGGCGCACAGGAACAGGGTGATCTTCATGATGCCCTGATGCACCAGATGGACCATCCCGCCGATGGTCGCGATTGGGCCGACGATGGAGGCCCCCAGGGCAATGTACGAGACCTGGCTGACCGTGGAATAGGCCAGCCGGCGTTTCAGGCCGTTTTCGGACAGGGCCTTGATCGAGCCCCAGAGGATGGTCGCCGCGGCGACCACGGACAATGCGGCGAGCAACCCCAGCGAGGCGGCGAACTCGACGCCGTAGACATCGTAGATCACCCGCAGGATACCGAAGGCGCCAGCCTTGACCACGGCCACCGCGTGCAGCAGGGCGCTGACCGGGGCCGGGGCGACCATGGCGATCGGCAGCCAGCCATGCAGTGGCACCAGCGCCGCCTTGACCCCGAGGCCGGTGATCAGCACCGCAAAGATCGCGATCAATTGCCCATGGCGTGCCGCTGGCAATCCGCTCAGCACCCCGCGCTCGACGAAATCGATCGGCCCAGCGACCACGTGCAGCCAGATCGTGCCGATCACCACCAACGCCCCGCCGGACATCGTATAGGCCAGATAGAGCTTGGCCCCGCGCAGCGCCTTGGCGGTGCCGCGATGGGCCACTAGCGGGAAGGTGGCCAGGGTCAGGATCTCGTAGAAGAGCACGAAGGTCATCAGGTTGCCGGCCAGGGCGATGCCCATGGTGGCGGAGACGCAGAGGCTGTAGAACCCGAAGAAGCGGCTGCGGTTGGGGGAGTTCTCCAGGTAACCGATGGCATAGATGGTCGCGATCAGCCATAGCAGCGTGGACAGGGTCACGAACAGGACCGATAGGGCATCGGCATGCAGGACCAGCTCCAGTCCGGGTACCACCGGCAGGCGCGCCTCGTAGACCCGGCCGTGCCAGACCCCCCAGATCATCATCCCGACCAGCATCAGCTTGAAGATGGCGCCGAACAGGTTCAGGGTCGCCCGCAGGGCGCGGCTCTCTTCCTTGACCAGAAAGATCACCAGCCCCGGCAGCAGCGAGGACAGCAGGATCAACACCGGCAGCAGTGCAGCCATGTCCATCAACCCGCCGGCGGCGAAGACCGCTCCCGGCAGGATGCCGGGGGGATTGGTGAGGGCATTCATCGCCACCCCCCGGCCAGCCCTGGCAGGGCCGCGTCCGCATCCAGTCCGAGCAAGGTCCACAGCGGGCGCGCCAGGAACAGCAGCAGCACCACCGCGGTGGCGGTCAGCACCAGGGCCGGCAATTCGGTACGCAGATCGGTGGGGGCTTGGCGCGGCACCCGCTCGGTGCTGAAGGCGCGGCTCAGCACGCGAAACGTATAGCTCGCTGCCAGCAGGGTTCCGAGCAGCACCACCACCACCCACCACCATTGACCAGTGGCGAAGGCGTTGCTGATCAGCAGCCATTTGCCGAAGAAGGTTCCCGATGGCGGCAGGCCGACCAGCGCTACTCCGGCCAGGGCGACGGCGAAGGTGCTGGCCGGATGCTCACGGGCGGCCGGCCCCAGATCATTGATCCGATCGTGTCCAGCGTACTGCTGGAGCTGGCCAGCGGCGAGGAACAGCCCGGCCTTGGCGAAGCCATGGCTGAGTGCCATCAATGCCAGCCCGGCGGTGAGGCTGGCACGACCGGGACCGGCCGGGGTGACCGCGAGCATGGGCAGGAACAGGAACAGATAACCAACCTGGGCGACGGTGGAATAGGCCGCCAGCAGTTTCAGGCGTTCGGCGCGCAAGGCGCGCCAGGAGCCCCAGACCACACCACCGGCCCCCAGCAGCCCCAGCACCACCGCGGCGCTAGTGGTCGTGACTGCGGCGAAAGGACCGAGCCATAGCCGCAGGATCAGATAGAAGGCGGCCTTGACCACCAGCGCCGAGAGCGCCGCGCTGACTGGCGCCGGGGCCGCCGAATGGGCCGGCGGCAGCCAGAAGTGCAGCGGAAACAGGGCTGCCTTCAGGGCCAGACCGGCGGTGACCAGCACCAGTGCCGCGGCGCCTTGGGGACCGGCGGTGATGCGCTCGGCCAGCAGGTGCAGCTCCAGGGTGCCATAGGCGGTGTAGACCAGGGCGACGCCGAGCAGATAGGTCATGGAGCCCAGCAACCCGACCAGCAGATAGCGCAGATTGGCGACCACCGCGGCACGGCTGCCGCCGAGGGCGCCGAGGGAGGCCGCGCTCAGCCCCATCACCTCCAGCGTGACGTAGATATTGAAGAGGTCGGCCGACATGAAGGCGCCGTTCAGCGAGGCCCACAGCAGCAGCCACAGCGGCCAGAAATGCACCAGCTTGCCGCTCGCGCGGAAATAGCCGCTGGCATAGATGCTGATGCCCAAGGCGACCAGGTTGATCATCGCCAGCAGGGCGGCGGTCAGCCCATCGGCGCGCAGCGCCACCCCCAGCGGTGCCTCCCAGCCACCGACGGCCAGGTGCAGCGGCCCCTGCCACCAGACCGCCGCGGTGACCGCCAGGCCGGTGGCACTGGTGACCAGGGCCGCGAGCAGTCCGACCGCCAGCGCCCACCTCGGCAGGGCGGTGGTCAGGGTCGCGCCCAGGATCGGCAGCGCGACGGCCAGGATCAGCAATTCATCCATGGTCGGCCGGGTCGCGCTCGGTAGGTTGTTCCAGGCGCGCCGCCAGGGCCAGGGCCAGGGCGGTGGCGCTGACCGCGGCAACGATGCCGGTCAGTACTAAGGCATGAGGCACCGGGTCGGGGGCCAGCGCGGGCCCGCGATAAGCGACCGCAATGAAGACATGAAACACCCCGCTGCCCATGATGTTGATGGCAATGAGCTTGCGCAGGATGGACGCGTGCACCAGCAGCGACCATAGCCCGATCACGAACAGCAGGATGCCGGCGGCACCATAGAGGGCTTGGGGGAGCATCGGGTCCGGTTGGATCTCGGGTTGGGTCTCGGGATGGAGCGACGGGCGGCGCCGGTTAGGCCGGCGGGTCGCGCCGGCCGCCGGTGTAGGCCGCCGCCAGGGTGGTGGCGATGGCCAGGGTGGCGGCGACTTCGATGAGCAGGACCAGCCACTTGGCCGCCCCCGTCGGGAAGTTCAGAAAGCCGCGGCCGCTCAGCAGCAAGCCCAGCCCCACTACAGCCACTTGGCCGCCCCTGTCGGGAAGTTCAGAAAGCCGCGACCGCTGAGCAGCAAGCCCAGCCCTACCAGCACGAAGCCGGCTACCCCGCTGCCCACCAGCCACCGTTGAACGAGCGGGCCGGGCAGGCCGCCGGTGGGATCGCCGGCCAGCCGCAGCAGCA
The DNA here is from genome assembly GCA_007693535.1 of Chromatiaceae bacterium. Taxonomy (GTDB): domain Bacteria; phylum Pseudomonadota; class Gammaproteobacteria; order Chromatiales; family Chromatiaceae; genus Lamprobacter. Next base: position 88 of record REDK01000104.1, on the reverse strand, counting down.
CCCCGGCCGCGCCGAGCAGGGCGCCGGCCTGGAAGGCGCCGCCGGGGGCATCGAAGCCCACCCACAGCATATAGCCCGCGGCCAACAG
>REDK01000133.1 GCA_007693535.1 Chromatiaceae bacterium | reverse complement strand
AGATACTGACTCGTCTGTCGCGTTCGCCACGCGAACGTCCGCTACAGCGCGGTCAGCAGACGGCACGATCCGGTTCGCTTTTCCTCGCAGGCAAAAGGAAAGGTCATACTCCGCCGACGTTAAACGGCCGTTGATGCCGAAGAAAATGCGACCGCTAGAGCAAGACAGAGCCGGGACAGTCTGCTCGCCGTCCTGCCACGAAATCGCTCACAATCATTGTCAATCGTGCGATACGGCTGTTTTGGTATACAGGGTAAACTTCGCCTCAGAGCGAGCAACGACCAAATAGAGAAAATCAGATCATGGCATCCGGAAGGCTCTTGAGACAGCTTATCAAGACGGGTGCAGAGGGCAACCGGGACGCCTTTCTGCAGGCGACCGAGGCGGTGATCCGCGACGAGCGCAGCAAGAATCACCACCTGCTGGCAAACGATCTAGAGCGGATCCTGTACGGCCGTGCAGAGATCCTGGGGGTACCCCCGATTTTTGCCGACCGCGTGCCCAAGGATAAGGAGCGCGGGCTCCCGCTGTTGCAGATCCGTGAGTCCGCACGTCTGCTGGACGATGTCGTGCTCTCGGACGAGAACCGCTCCCTCGTGGACGAACTGCTCACGGAGCATCATCGTAGCGAACTGCTGCGCAGCCACGGCCTCTACCCCGCGGACCGCTTGTTGTTCTGTGGCCCTCCCGGATGCGGAAAGACCATGACCGCAGAGATTGTTGCCAGCGAGCTCAGCCTGCCACTCGCCATCGTCCGTATCGACAGCGTCATGTCCTCCTACCTGGGAGAGACGGCCGCCAATCTGCGCCAGGTGTTCGATTTCATCACGGCTTACCCGCTCGTGGTCCTATTCGACGAGTTTGACGCCCTGGCCAAGGAGCGGTCGGATGCTTCCGATCACGGCGAGTTGAAGCGGGTGGTCAATGCGTTCCTGCAAATGCTCGACGGCTATCGCGGCAAGAGCCTGTTGATTGCGGCAACGAACCACGAGCGGATCTTGGATACGGCAATCTGGCGCCGATTCGACGAGGTGCTGGTCTTCGATCCACCTAATCAGGAACAGCTAAAGCGCCTGCTCTCCATCAAACTCCGCGGGGTGCGCCGCCAGTTCGAGACGGACGACGGTGACATCATCGGACTGTTCAAAGGGATGTCCCACGCCGACGTGGAACGCGTGTTGCGCCGGGCGGTGAAGGACATGGTTCTCACCGGTGCGGAGTTTCTAACGCGTCGCAATGTCGAGGCCGCAGTGCGCCGCGAAGATGCAAGAAGAGCGAGGATGAAACGGGGTTGATAAGCCATGGATGAGAGCTATTCGCACCTGACCTTGGAGCGGGAGGTGCCGGTCACCGAGAAGCGTAAAGGAGGAAACCCGCGTCCAAGTGCGCCCGAGGATCCCGCCGCCCATGCCCGTGGCCTCAAGGCACGCGTCGAAGATGCGCTGCGGCAAACCGGCGGGGATCTCGGCGGATTCGACGACCGGCGGTTGTTCCGTTTCGAGGTGAACAAGGGTTTCAACCCGGACGACCTAAGGCACGTCTCCCCGGACATCGAGTTCGTCAGTCAGGAGGCGGACACCGTCGTCGTCGCCTTCGTCACCAAGGCAGCGCTCGCGTCCTTCGAGGCGCGGCTCGTCTCGATGGCACAAGGAAACGCGGTCAGCTACAAGCAGGTGATCTACGCCTTGCAGGGAATCGACGGCTGGAGCGCCGACGACCGTATTGGCTGGGCACTGCGTCGGCAAGGGATGCCAACTGCCGAACCCTTCCTGCTCGACTTGGAGCTTTGGCCGGTTGATGCCCGTCCGGCGGAGCGTAACGCCCTTTGGGATGCCTTTCGGACCTGGCTGGCTGAGAACGGGATCGAAGCCCTGGATGGCGTCCGACAGCCGGGGCTGCTGCTCCAACGCGTGCGCTGTACCCGCGTCCAGGCGGAGCGGCTGCTCCGGCATCGCGATGTCCGGACCGTCGACCTGCCGCCGCGGTACGGCCTCGACCTCAGCGTCCTAGCGACCGACATCCAGGAGATTCCCCCGGTGCCTTCACCCCCGGAAGACGCACCCGGTATTGCGGTACTCGACAGCGGTCTGGCGACTGGCCACCCGTTGTTGGCTCCGGCGGTCGGCGACGTGGAGAGCTTCCTGCCCGGCCATGGCCCTGACGACGAGCACGGTCACGGCACCCATGTGGCCGGCCTGGCCCTCTACGGCGACGTGCAGGAGGTCCTCGAATCGGGCGTATTCGTTCCCGAGCTTCGGCTCTTCAGCGGACGAATCCTCGACCGGAACAACGAAAACGAAACGGGGTTCGTCGAGAACCAGGTCGCCGAGGCCGTCCGCCATTTCCATGGCCAGTATGGGTGCCGGGTCTTCAACCTGTCCTTCGGAGACCGCAACAAACCCTACCTCGGCGGCCATGTTCGCGGTCTGGCGCTGACGCTCGATACCCTGTCCCGCGAGTTTGGCGTCCTGTTTATCGTCTCGGCCGGCAACGTGCCCCGCGACCAATTGACGGGGCTCGCCTGGAAGGACGATTACCCCGGTTACCTGTCCTCGGCAGATTGGGCCCTGATCGATCCGGCCACGGCACTCAATGCGCTCACGGTCGGTAGCATCGCCCGCTTCGACAGGAGCTATGCCAGCGTGCGGTATACGAACGATCCCTCGGAGGTTCCGCTCGCTCGCCGCGACCAGCCATCCCCCTTCACCCGTCATGGACCATCGGCGGGCCGTGCCGTGAAGCCTGAGGTCGTCGCCTATGGCGGAAACTGGGCGCTGAACACCCGTGGTGGTGCCAACTACTTGGTGGGCCAGGGTCTCGGGGAGGTTTCGACGAATCTGGGATTCGCAGGCGGCAATCTGTTTGCGGCCGACTCCGGCACCAGCTTCTCAGCCCCCCATGTTGCGCATTTGGCGGCGCGCATGTTGGTCGAACGCCCCGACGCCTCGTCGGATCTGCTTCGGGCGCTGCTGCTGGCGCATGCGAGCGTTCCGCCCGCCACGTCGGATCTGATTCACCAGCCGGAGACCTGCCGCTCGGTGGCGGGGTACGGTCAGATCGATCGTCTGGCCTTGTTCCGTTCCGTCGAGAATGATGTTTCGTTGGTCGCCGTCGAGACCATCGCGAACAAGCGCCACCACTTCTATGAGATCCCGGTACCCGACGACTTCTTGAGTTCCGGCCGCAGGGTTCGGGAGATCGCCATTGCCCTCGCATATACACCGGCAGTTCGCTCGACCCGGGTCTCCTACAAGGCCAGCCGCATCGATTTCAAGCTCGTGGCTGGATCAAGTATCGACGACGTCTCCAAGATGTTCAGTCGTGCAACAGACAAGGACGACTACGAGAACATCCCGGAGCTGAAGACGCCCGACTGTAGCGGCCAGGTGCGTGGTAAGGGTACGGTTCAGAAAGCCACCTGGCGGTTTCGGCAAATCAATAAACGGTCAATCCTGAAGACAAAGCGCTTGTTCGTCGTCGTTACGCGCAACGATTACCCATGGGGCGAGGTACTGAGTCTTACTGAAGAGCACTATGCCCTGGTGATCTGTCTGCGGGATCGGGCGAACGAGAGCGCGCGGCTCTACACTCAGCTTCGGAGTCGGTTGAGGGTGAGGCAGGCGGGTCGTGCCAAGGTTCGGGT
>REDK01000155.1 GCA_007693535.1 Chromatiaceae bacterium | reverse complement strand
CGGGCGCGGCGCGGGCCTGTAGGTCGGCCAGCGACTGCCAGGGCTGTTCGCGTCGGGCCGCCACCAGGCGCCGCGCCGCTGCCGCCGACAGCCCCTTGACCAGTCGCAGCCCCAGGCGGATCGCCGGGGCCGGCGCGGCCCCGGGGGGCACCGCCGCGCCGGACTCCAGCGTGCAGTCCCAGTGGCTGTGGCAGATATCCACCGGGCGTACCGCCACCCCCTGGCGGTGTGCCTCGCGCAGCAACTGGGCTGGGGCATAGAAGCCCATCGGCTGGCTGTTGATTAGCGCGGCGAAGAAGGCGGCCGGCTGGTGGCACTTGAGCCAGGCCGAGACATAGACCAGCAGCGCGAAGCTCGCGGCATGGGACTCGGGGAAGCCGTATTCGCCGAAGCCCAAGATCTGCCGGTAGAGCTGCTCGGCATAGGCGCGCGGATAGCCGCGTTCGCGCATGCCCCCGATGAGCCGCTCGCGCAGGGTTGCCAGGCCCCCGTGGCGGCGCCAGGCACCCAGCGAGCGGCGCACCTGATCGGCCTCGCCGGCATCGAAACCGGCCGCCACGCAGGCGATCTGGATCACCTGCTCTTGGAAGATCGGCACCCCCAGGGTGCGCCCGAGCACCGCCGCCACCGCCGGCGACGGATAGCTGACCGGCTCCAGCCCCTGGCGGCGGCGCAGATAGGGATGCACCATGTCGCCCTGGATCGGCCCCGGGCGCACGATCGCGACCTCGATGACCAGGTCGTAGAAGCAGGCGGGCTTGAGCCGCGGCAGCATCGCCATCTGCGCGCGCGACTCGATCTGGAACACGCCGGTGGTCTCGCCGCGCTGGATCATGGCATAGACGGCCGGGTCCTCGGCCGGGATATCGGCAACCGTCAGCCGGCTGCCCTGATAGTCATTGATAAGATCGAGCGCGCGGCGGATCGCGCTCAGCATGCCGAGCGCCAGGCAGTCCACCTTGAGCAGGCCGAGCGCGGCCAGGTCGTCCTTGTCCCACTGAATCACGCTGCGTCCGGCCATGGCCGCGTTCTCGATCGGGACCAACCGGGTCAGGTCATCATCGGCAATGACGAAGCCGCCGACATGCTGCGACAGGTGGCGCGGAAAGCCGATCAATACCCGCAGCAGCCGCAGCAGGTTGACAATCCGCGGCTGGGCCGGGTCCAGTCCGGCCTCAAGCACCCGCGCCGGGTCCACCTGCTCGCCGTCCCACCAGTGGAGATTGCGCGCTAGGCGGTCGATCTGCGCCGGGTCCAGTCCCAGCGCCCGCCCGAGATCGCGCACCGCGCTGCGCGGCCGATAGCGGATCACCGTTGCCGCTAGCGCGGCGCGCGTCCGGCCATACTTGGCATAGATGTACTGGATGACCTCCTCGCGGCGCTGATGCTCGAAGTCCACGTCGATATCCGGCGGCTCGCGGCGCGCGCGCGAGATAAAGCGTTCGAACAGCAGCGCCATGCGGGCGGGGTCCACCTCGGTGATGCCCAGGCAGTAGCAGACCGCCGAATTGGCCGCTGAGCCGCGGCCCTGGCAGAGGATGCCGCGCGCGCGGGCAAAGCGCACGATATCGTGGACGGTGAGGAAGTAGGGCGCGTAGCCGAGTTCGGCGATCAGGGCCAGCTCTCGCGCCACCTGTGCGCGCACCCGCCGCGGCGGCCCGTCTGGCCAGCGCGTGGCGGCACCGGCCTGGGTAAGCTGGGACAGATGGCGGTCCGGGGTCAGGCCGGCGGGGACCAGCTCGCGCGGATAGCGATATTGCAGTTGGTCGAGCGAGAAGTGACAGCGTGCCGCCACCACCAGGGTGGCGGCGAGCAACTCGGCGGGATAGAACCTGGCCAGTTGGGCGCGCGGGCGCAGATGGTGCTCGCGGTTCTGAAACGGCGCTGGGCCCAGGGTCAGCGGACAGCGGTGGCGGATGGCCGCGAGGGCATCCAGCAGCGGGGCGCGCCCGCGCTGGTGCATGCGCACCTCGCCGACCGCGACCAGCGACAGCCCGAGCCGCGCGCCGAGCTGGCGCAGCCGCGCCAGCCGGGCCTGATCGTCGCCGTCGCGATGCAGCGCCACGCCGATCCAGGCCCGACCTGCGGCGGCACTGCAACCCGCGCCGGGGCCGAAACGCGCGCGCACCCAGGTGCCGGTGGCCAGGTCAGCCGCCAGGTCCGTAGTCGATCCCGCGGCCGCTCCCGCTCGCCACGCCGGCAGCCAGAGGGCCAGACAGCCCGGCAGGCCGTCGTCGAAATCGGTGGCCAGCAACCGGTAGCGGCCCTTGGGCGCGCGCTGGCGGGCGCGGGAGATCAGCGCCGCCAGGTTGCCGTAACCGGTGCGGTCGCTGGCCAGCAGCACCAGGTGCGTCCCATCGACGAGGCGGACCTCGCTGCCGATCAGCAGCTGCAGGCCGCGGGCGCGCGCCTCGCGATGGGCGCGCACCACCCCGGCCAGCGAGCATTCATCGGTGATGGCCAGGGCGCGATAGCCGAGCCGGTGCGCCGTGGCCACCAGCTCCTCGGGATGCGAGGCCGCGGTCAGGAACGAGAAGTTCGACCGGCAATTCAGCTCGGCATAATCCGGCCCGGGGTCGGCGGGCATGCGCGGCCCTCCAGGTTAACTGTCAATAAATACAGTATAGCCTGGCGGGCGAGGGGGCGGCCCGCTCCGGTCCCCAGGCCGGGCGCCACGATCTGGTCCTCGATGTGCCCCGATGTGGGGCGCGGGGGTTTGGCGGCTAACTCGCGGCCGGTGCCGGGGGCCAGGGATAGGGCGCGACGTGCTCCTGCTCGTCGGCGTCGTTGCGCGCGACGATGGCGATCGCCGGTTCGGTCGCGCTGCAGTTGATCGCCTGATGCGGCAGGTCGGCGGGGATGCGGCAGGTCGGCGGGGATATAGACGAAGTCCCCGGGTCGATTGACCACAGTGCGGCTAAGGTCCTCGCCGTAACGGGTCTCGACCTCGCCTTGCAGCAGGTAGATCGCGGTCTCGAAGCCCAGGTGCAGGTGCGGTTCGGCGCACGCGCCCGGGGGGATGACGACCAGGTTGAGCGACAAGCCGGTGCTGCCGGCGGTGGCCCCGGAAATGCCGACGAAATAGGGCAGGCGCTGTTTGGTGTCGACGTCCTGTTCGGGGCGGACGGTGATGATCTCGGCGGTGCGCATGGACTGGCTCCGGTGGCTTGCTCCGATGCATAGGTTGCGCTGGATGGACCCTCCCACACGGTTCCCATTGCCGGGCGCCCGTGCGGTCGGTCCGATTCATTGGGTCCCAGTTGGGGACATGCGGCACGGCGGCACCGGTGGGGGCTGGGCCGGGTTGCCCATCGCAACTGCACCGTCCCTCCCCGGGCGCCTCCCGCGTGCTGGATGTCTGTCCATCTTTGGCCGCTCGGCGCCGTTCACCAGGGTTGGCAGCCACGGCCGCCATCATCCCGCGTGCTTCCGCCTTGCCGCCGGTGCGAAGGGGGGCGACTCGCCGAGGTGATCGAGGGCGCCAGGCGCAGGATCAGCGCGCCGCGCCACGCACCTCGCGTGTCCAGGCGACTTGGTTAGAGCAGGTCTCGCTCATGAATCGGGCGTCGTTCCTGGAGGGACAGAAGGCGCTGCACGCTACCTGGAAGGCAGAGATGGAGGCACTGATCGAGGGGCAGAACACCACGCTCCGGCAGGTCGTGGTGCA
>REDK01000073.1 GCA_007693535.1 Chromatiaceae bacterium | reverse complement strand
GGCAGGAAGAGATTGCACCACGAAGGACACGAAGGACACGAAGGGGGAATACGCATCTAAACTCGCTGAAATCAAGCGCATGTCTTCTTCGTGCTCTTCGTGTCCTTCGTGGTGAAAAATGACCTCTTGCGCCAACTTGACGCGTTTGACGATACAGGCCGTGATTACAGTGTGTCAGGGTCTGATGGATTAGCAGACAGCGGCCCGATGATGGCCGGCCGCCCGGCCATGGGCGCGTGCTCAGTCCAGACTGCCAACACCCAGCCACGCAGCCAGCTCCGGGAGAGAATCCACGCACGCGCGCGGCTGCTGCGCCAACAGCCGCGCCCGCGGATGTGCCCCGTAGGTCACTGCCACCGCCGCGACACCGGCATTCGCGGCCATCTGCAAGTCATACTCGGTATCTCCCACCATCAGGGTCTGCGCCGGGCGCATCCCGAGTTCATCCATCAGCTCCAGCAGCATCGCGGGGTGTGGCTTGGAAAAGGTCTCATCGGCGCTGCGGGTGGCCTGGAATAGACCATGCAGGCCGCTGTCGGCGATGGCCTGATCGAGACCGATACGACTCTTACCGGTTGCTACCCCCAGCAGGCGGCCGTGCCGATGCAGCGCGCGCAGGAGAGCCGTCGCGCCGGAAAACAGCGGCATCGGGGTCTGGTCCTGGGCGAGGAAGTGCTGCCGGTAGCCGGTCATCGCCTGTACGCGCCGGGCGGCGCTAGCGGCCGGCCAGAGGCGACCAATGGCCTGCTCGAGGCCAAGGCCGATGACCTCGCGCACCGCCTCGGCAGGCGGGGGCGATCGGCCCAGTTCGACGAAAGCGGCCTGCATGCTGGCGATGATCCGCGCCTCCGAATCCATCAGGGTACCGTCCCAGTCGAAGACGATCAGCTCGTAGTCCAAGGCAGCTCCTCGAGTCGGGCCAGAACCTGCGCCAGGGCTGCTGGCAGCGGTGCCTCGATATGAACCGCGTCAGCCTCCGCGTGCGGCCGAAAGCTCAGGGCGCTGGCGTGTAAAAACAATCGTTTCAATCCAACCCTCCGCAGTCGTGCGTTGAAGGCAGCGTCACCGTATTTGTCATCGCCGGCAATCGGGGTGCCCAAATGTTGGGCATGCACCCGGATCTGATGCGTGCGCCCGGTCTCCAGCCGCGCCTCCGCTAGGGTCAGGTCGCCCAGACAGCGCAGGCGGCGGAAGTGCGTGCGCGCCGACTTTCCGGCGGCCGGGTCCACTGACACCATGCGCTCACCGCCGCGCAGGAGGTTCTTGAGCAACGGGGCGTCGACCGTCAGCGCCGGCTGGGGGAGTGGTCCACTCAGCAGCAGCAGATAGCGTTTGTCGATGGCGCCGTCGCGGAACTGGGCATGTAGCCAGCGTAGCGTGCTGCGGCGCTTACTGATGACAAGACAGCCCGATGTATCGCGGTCGAGCCGGTGCACCAGTTCTAGTTCGCTGCCGGGGCGCAGCGCCCGCAGTCCCTCGATCAGGCCAAGACTGACACCGCTGCCGCCGTGCACTGCCAGGCCGGCGGGCTTGTCGAGCACCAGCAGGCGCTCGTCCTCGTAGAGCACCGCAGCCGCCAGGCGTGCGGTCAGGCCGGCCGAGGGCTGCAGCGGTGCTGGCGGTAGCGCCCGCCGCAATGGCGGAATCCGCAATTGATCGCCTTCGGTCAGGCGCTGGGCCGGTTTGACCCTAGCCTTGTTCAAGCGGACCTCGCCGCGCCGCAGGATGCGGTAGATCAGGCTCTTCGGCACCCCTTTGAGGTAAGAGACCAGGAAATTGTCCACGCGCATGCCGGCGCTGTTGGCGCCGATCGCGACCACCTCGACCGGGCTGGAGCGATCGGTGGCGATCGAGGTGGTGGTAGGCCGTGGCTGAGGCGGGCATGGGGGCCGCGCAGGGGTGTTGCCGTTCAATTGCTGGTCCCCGGGAACCTTGCTAGTATCACTGACTTGTGTCGCTTGAGCCGGTACGCGATGTGCCGCATCAAGCAGGAAAGGCGGCAGCAGGAGGGGCAGAAGATCACCGGCGCCGCGCACGCGCTCACGGCATTGGCACCGCTCCGCTCCGGCGGCCGCGATGCCCGTCCGCGCGCGCTGAGCGGGGGCGACCCCGAGACCTGCCAACGGCTCCTGATCCCGGCGCCCTTCAGGTGCCGGGCACTTGCCGGCATGCAAGCCGTCCGTCGGCATCTGTCAGGTCTTCTCGCAGGGATTGTCTCAAGGCGTCGAACAGTCCGTGTATCAGCCTGTTTCGGCTTCAGGCGCCCGCTGGACCGGTCGCCGGCCGACATTTTGCCCGGTGGCTGGCCGGTCTGGTCAGCACTGGTCAACGCCCCCCGTCAGGGCCGCCGATTGCATTCTAACGCGCGATTCATCGTGCGAACGGCTCAGCGACCGACGCCAACCGGCCGTCGCGACGCCGCTCCGCGATGGCTGGCCCACCTCCTCCCGTCCCGGAAGAATCCCGCGGCGCTCGGTCCAATACCGGGCGTTGCCGTTTGCGACCAGACCTGCGCCGGCCCCACCCTGGTCGGCGCGTTCTTTGAACACTGGCGCGTGCCCCACGGCATGCCTGGGTCCCGACCTCTGGCCGCCCCGACGCGATGTCCGCGCGGCGGCCGGTCCGGCGACCGTGAGCGCGGCGGCAGAGGGAGCCGCCTGCGTGAGCGAACGCCCGTTTGCCGTTCTACCCTTGCCCTTTGGGCTCGGGACGGCGGCGGGTGCCGCGCACCGCGCGCCATGGCGAGATCGTCCATCACTCATGAAAAGAATGCTGATCAACGCGACCCAGCCGGAAGAGCTGCGGGTTGCGATCGTCGATGGCCAGTTGCTCTACAACCTGGACATCGAAAGTCCCGGGCGAGAGCAAAAAAAGGCCAACATCTACAAGGGCACGATCACCCGCGTCGAGCCCAGTCTGGAGGCAGCCTTTGTCGACTATGGGGCCGAGCGTCACGGCTTCCTGCCGCTGAAGGAGATTGCCCGTGCCTATTTCCAGCAGGATGCCCCCAGGCCCGGCGCCCGGGCCAACATCCGGGAACTGATCCGGGAAGGTCAGCAGGTGGTGATACAGATCGACAAGGAAGAGCGCGGCAACAAGGGCGCGGCGCTGACCACCTTCATCTCGCTGGCCGGTCGCTACCTAGTGCTGATGCCCAACAACCCGCGTGCCGGCGGGGTGTCGCGGCGCATCGAGGGCAATGATCGCTCGGAACTCCGCGAGGCCCTCAGTCAGCTCGAACTGCCCGAGGACATGGGGCTGATCGTGCGCACGGCCGGGGTCGGCAAGAATGTCGAGGAGCTGCAGTGGGACCTCAATTATCTGCTGCAGCTCTGGGATGCGATCAAGACCTCGGGCGAGGCACGCAAGGCGCCATTCCTGATCTACCAGGAAAGCGATGTCATCATCCGCTCCATCCGCGATCATCTGCGCGCCGATATCGGCGAGATCGTGGTCGATGACGCCTCGGTCTACGCACGTGCCGAAGAATTCATGCGCCAGGTCATGCCGTACAACCTGAAGAAGCTCAGGCTGTACCAGGACGAGGTGCCGCTGTTCACCCGTTATCAGATCGAGAGCCAGATCGAAACCGTCTTCCAGCGCGAGGTCCGCCTGCCCTCGGGTGGCTCGCTGGTGATCGATCGCAACGAGGCGCTGACCTCTATCGATATCAACTCGGCCCGGGCGACCAAGGGGGCGGATATCGAGGAGACCGCGCTCAATACCAATCTGGAGGCAGCCGACGAGATTGCCCGCCAACTGCGGCTGCGCGACCTGGGCGGACTGTTCGTGATCGATTTCATCGACATGACGCCGGCCAAGCACCAGCGTGAGGTGGAGAACCGGCTGCGCGATGCCCTCAAGCATGATCGTGCCCGGGTGCAGTTGGCCCGGATCTCCCGCTTCGGGCTGCTGGAGATGTCGCGCCAGCGCCTGCGGCCTTCGCTCGGCGAGTCCAGCCAGCATGTCTGTCCACGCTGCAAGGGTCAGGGCACCATCCGCAGCGTCGAATCCCTGGCCCTGTCGGTGTTGCGCATCATCGAAGAGGAGGCGATGAAGGACAGCACCGCGCGCATCGTTGCCCAGTTGCCGGTGGACGTGGCCACCTTTCTGCTCAACGAGAAGCGCCTCAGTATCGTCCAGATCGAGCAGCGGCAGCAGGTGGAGGTCTTGCTGATCCCAAACGAGCACCTGCTGACGCCGGACTACTCGATCGAACGAATCCGCACCCAGGATGCCGAGCGGCTGGCGGGGGACGAGGCCAGTTTTGCGCTGGCCATCCGCGCCGATTCGGTGATCCAGGCCGCCGGCCGGCCGCAGAATGGCGCCCGCACCGAGGAACCGGCAGTGAAGTTCGTTGCCCCCACCCAGCCGCTGCCCCAGCGCGAGCCACCAGCCGCGCCTCCAGCGTCAGCGACGAGCGCCAGCCATGCGGCGGTGGAGCAGGGCCGGCGCGAGGAAAACCTGCTCAAGCGCCTGTGGACCACGCTGTTCGCCGCGCCCGATGCCCAGGATGCCGAGGCGATGCCGGGCGCAGGTGTGCGGGTAGACGGCGCCGATTCGGCGGCGGGGCCGGCGGCGGCGTCGGGTCGCCGCGAGGCGGCTGCAGAGCGTTCGGCCGCTGGCGGTGCGCGTGCTGCAGCGTCGTCGGATGATGATTCGCCGCGTGCCGCGGGAGAGCATGAGGGTGGTTCGGCCGATGGTAACGGGCGCGCCAGCGGTTCGCGCCGCGGTGGTCGGGGCGGGCGCGGACGCCGGGGTGTCGGTGATCCGGAGGCCCGGTCGAGCCGGCCAACCAATGGTGACGCCACCGGCGCCACCCCGGTTGCCAACGGCGCGGCGCGGAACCGGCCCGCGGGAGGGGGAGCAACCAAGTCCGCCGGCGGGCCTGCGGCGGTGAATCCTTCAGGCAATCCTACCGGGGCAGCGCCTGGGGCTGGCGCGGACGGCGGCCGACCGCCGCGAGCCATGCCACTCTTGCCCGCGCCTGGCGCGGGCCCTGACGGGGCTGTGCCCGCTGATCCGTCGCGGGAGGTGCAGGCGGATGGCCGTCGAGTGGGGAGTGGTGCGCCGGTTCGACGCGACGACGCGCTACCGGTGCCCGCGGGAGCAGATGACGATGAGCCGGTGGAGGTGGCGGACGCGAGCCCAACCACCGCGGATGGCGAACAGGCGCGCCAGCGTGGTCGGTCGGGGCGCCGCCGCCGTGGTGGTGGTCGGGGCCGGCGCCGCGCCACCGGGGCAGCGGCCGATGGCCAGGTCGAGGCCGACCCGATAGAGGTCGACTCGGCAGACGCCGACCCGGCAGCGGTGGACAACGCTCGGCAGGACAGCGATCGAGCTGATAGCGATCGAGCTGATCAGGTCGATGCAGATCAGGTCGATGCAGATCAGGTCGATCAGGTCGATCAGGTCACGGCGGCCCTGGCTGCCGGTGATGCTGATGATGGTGCCGCCCCTGCGGCCAGCGCAGCCGCGCTCCCCGCCAGCGCCGAGGAGGCGCAGCCGGAGCAGGTCGTCGTGCCGGTAACCACTGAATCGCCCACGCCACCAACGGCCTGGGATCAGCCGGCCTGGGATCAAGATCTGGTCCTGCCACCGGCCGCGCTGGATGCACCGGTTGCCCGGTGGCGCGATCCGGCGTCCGCCATGGACCTAGAGGTACCCGGGGCCGGGGACCCGCTGGCCACGCCGGCCGTCTCAGGAGACGAGCTGGTGCCGGTCGCCACCGCCCCGGTCAGGCTCGTGGCGGACCTGCCAGCAGCGTTGTCAGCGGCCCTTCCGGCAGACCCTCCTGCCGAGCCTCCGGCAGACCCCTCGGCAGAGACGGCGGCCTTGGCGGAGGGGCCAGCGACGGTCCCGGACCTGGCGCAAGCGCAAGCCTCGCCGGCGTCAGCCGAAGAGCCGGCGGCGCCAGCGCCGTCGGCGGTCGGCGACCAGACCCTGGCTGACGCGGACCTGCCCGCGCGCGAGGTCGATCAGGCACTGCGCGGGGCCGCTCAGCCAGCGTTGGGGCCGAATCAGCCCCCGCCTGACCCGGCCGATTCAATCCAGGCCGATTCAATCCAGGCCGATTCAATCCAGGCCGATTCAACCCAGGGCGAACCAATCCCGGCCGAACCAACCCCGGCCGGCATCGACCGACCCTGGATCGAGCCAGACCCGTCCGCGGTGTCGGGGGCGATCTCCCCCTCGGCGACAGCAGCGGCGGCGGAGGGGCCGATCGCTCCGCCTTCGGCTCCCCCGTCGGCGCCCCCCCCGTCGGTCCCACCGGCGGCTGTCGAGACGCCTGGACCATCGCCGGCTGCCACCTGGGAGGACGACAACCAGCGCGATCAGCCACCACGGCAAACCGGATCGGAGCCGTCCGCGGAGTTGCCAGCGCGGGCGGCATCCGGCGGCGAGCCCGGCGGTTGAGCGGCATCGGACCGGGTCGGCGACGCCTTCGATTTGTCACACGGGTAGGTTACTATGGCCTATCCCGCAGGGGCCGCGTGGGTGTCGCAGGTCGTGGCCGCAGTTGCCGGGCGCGTGGCGAGCGGCCCGGGTGCACGGCCGCAGGCTGATCGAGTCCGGGTCTCCGCTGGCCCCGGCCGCGTTGGTGCCGGTGTCGGCAATCGGCGGTCGCCGCGACTGCCAGTGCCCAGTCGGTACCCAGAGGGCGCGCGCCTGTCCGCTGCTGTGCGGGGTGACGGCCCATCCGCGCCAAATCCCGTGCCGGTCTGGTGCTGGTCTGGTGAAGGCCTGGCGCCGGTCTGGCGATCGATCCCGCCCATCCTCGGCGAGGATGCGTCGTCAACCCTGGTCCCCGGTCTTGTCATCCGCGCCCTGCGCCGCGGGGTCTGCTCAACTGGCACCGCTGTCGGCACGACCGATGGAGTGATCGATGCACCACCTGTTCTGGCTCTCCTGCAAGCGCTTCCTGATCCTGTGCTGGCATAGCCTGACCCGCTCCCCCGACGGCACCGCCCCGTTGACGGTCCGGCGGGTGCTGGTGATGCTGCTGTTCTTGCCGGTCTTCGCGCTGGTCCAGGGGCTACACTGGTTGGGATTTCTGCTCGACGACATCCTGTTTCGCGGTTGGCGCCGGGTCGAGATCCGTGAGCCCCTGTTCGTGCTCGGGGTGCCCCGCAGCGGCACCACCAGCCTGCACCAGGTCTTGGCGCAGGACCCCAATCTTACGACGTTCCGCACCTGGGAATGCCTGTTTGCCCCCTCGGTGACCGAGCGGCGCTGCTGGCTCGCCCTCGCTGCCTTGGATCGTCGGCTCGGACGCCCGGCCGCCCGCCTGCTCGGCTGGCTGGAGCGGCGGATATTTGCCGGTCTAGACGCGGTGCATCCGATGGGGTTGATGACCCCGGAGGAGGACTATTTCGCGCTGATGCCGATCCTGTCCTGCTTCATCCTGGCGCTGCCATTTCCAGCCTTTACGCACATCTGGCGGGTCGGTGCCGGCGATCGCGACCTCGCTGCGGACGAGCGGCGCCGACTCCTGGATTTCTACGCCGATTGCCTGCGCCGGCACCTCTATGTGCATGGACCCGAGCGGCGCCTGTTGTCGAAGAATGCCGCCTTTGCGCCCCTGGCCATGGGCCTGGCAGCGCGTTTCCCGGATGCCCGCTTCATCGTCTGCCTGCGCGACCCGCAGGAGACCGTGCCGTCGCAGTTGAGTTCGATCCGCGGCGGGCTTGCCTTCTTCGGGGTCCCCGCGGACAGTGCCCCGGTGCGCGCGCGCCTGCTCGATCAGCTTGCCTTCTACTACGAGAATCTCGATCGGTTACGCTGCGCGCTGCCCCCCGAGCGCCATGCGGCCATCGGCATGCCGGACTTGCGCGGCGGGCTGGCCGCGACCCTCACCGGGGTCTACGGACAGCTCCGGCTGCCGGTGGTGCCCGCCTTTGCCGCGGCCCTGGCGGCCGCGGATGGGCAGGCGCGCGGCTATCGCAGCGGGCATCGCTACAGCCTGACGGAGTTTGGGCTGACCCCAGCGGCGATCCGCAACCGGTTCGCCGGCGCCTATGCGCATCCGGCCCTGGCGACTGGCGTCAGCGTGGCCGCGGCGCGGCCGCTGGAGCGCGCGCCGGCGGCCCCGCCGCCACTGTCGCCGCCCGCCTTGAGCAGCGCCGGGGTGCGCGGATGCTGACCTCGTCGATGCCACCCGTCAGCGAGGTCGCCACGCCACTGGCCGCACCGGCGACCGGCGCCGGTCTGCGCGTCGCCATCGTCTCCGACGCGGCCCCGGAGCGAAACGGGGTCGGTGCCTATTACCGCGACCTGGCCGAGCATCTGAAGGCGGCCGGCGCGCGCGTGGACCTGATCTCGCCGCGGTTTCGCGCCGGCAACTGGTATGGCGGCCTGGCGATGCCATTGCCCGGCGATCCCACCCAGCGCTTTCTGTTTCCTTCGCTGTCGCTGGTCTCCCGGCGCATGGAGCGTCTAGCGCCCACCGCGGTCATCATTCCCACCCCCGGCCTCTTCGGCATGCTCGGCATGTATCTGGCCAAGCGCTACGGGGCGCGGCTGCTGGTGGGGTTCCACACCCATTTCGAGCGCCTGACCGAACTCAACGACCATTCGCCGCTGTTCGGCGCGATGTGCCGCTCCTATCTGGGGGCCTGCAACCGCCGACTGTTCGATGCCAGCGACCTGGTGCTGGCCAACTCCACCGAGATGTTGGAGATCGCCCGTGCCATCGGCGCCCGCCATGCCGATCTGATGGGGACCTCAGTCCCCAAGCGCTTTCTGGATGCACCCCCGCTGCCGCTGCGCCCGCGGGTGGAACGGGTGCTGTTCGCCGGGCGGCTGGCCCCCGAGAAGAATCTGGGCGCGGTGGTCGAGGCCGCGTCCGCCTGCCCGGATCTGCAGTTTCAGATCGTCGGCGATGGACCGCTGCGCGACTGGGTGCAGGCGCAGGCGGACCGGTTGCCGAACCTCACCTACCAGGGTTGGGTGCGGCGCAATCAGATCATGCCGCTGATCGACCGCATGGATGTGCTGGTGCTGCCATCCACGGTGGAATCCTTCGGCACCATCGCGCTGGAGGCCATGGCCAGGGCGCGCCTGGTCATCGTCTCGGCCCGCTGTGGCATCCTCAGTTGGGAGGAACTCAGCCGTGGGCTGTTCCCGATGCGCGAGGACGAGCCCCTGGCGGCGGCCCTGGGGCGGGTGGCGGCATTGGATCCGGGCCTGCGGCAGCGCAAGGCGGAACTGGCGCGCGCGGCGGCCATCGATATCAACACCCGCAACCTGGCCTACTGGCTGCGGGTGTTGCGCGCGGGCGATCCGGGTGGCCTGGATGGTGCCCCTGGCTGAGCCGACGCCGCTACCGGCAGCGGCTGCCGCGGGACCGGCCCGGGCGGAGCGGGTGCGGGCCCTGGTCTCGGTGCACGACCTGATGCCGGCCAGCATGCCGGCGGTGCATGCCACCCTGGCCTTGCTGGAGCGGCTGCAGGTGGCACCGGTGACCTTACTGGTGGTGCCGGGCGCCGGCTGGGATCGGGCCGGGATCGCCACCCTGCGCACCCTGGAGGCGGCCGGCTACCGGCTGGCCGGACATGGCTGGCAGCACCGGGTGACGCGCATCCGCGGGGCCTATCATCGCCTGCACAGCCTGCTGCTCTCGCGGCGGGTGGCCGAACACCTGGCCCTGGATGCGGATGCCATCCTGGGGCTGCTGGCGCGCTGCCAGGCCTGGTTCGGTGACCAGGGCCTGCGGCCGCCGACGCTCTATGTCCCGCCGGCCTGGGCACTGGGGGCGGTGCCGCGCCAGTGGCTCGGCGCCGCCGGGCCATTTCCCCTCTACGAGGTCTTCCGCGGCGTCATCGCCGCCCCGGGCGGGCAGCTGCAGACCATCCCGCTGCTGGGTTACGAGGCCGATCGTGCCCTGCGGGTGCCGGCCATCCGCCTCTGGAACGCCGTCAACCGGCGCCGCGCCGCTGCGCAGGGGCTGGTGCGGATCGCCATCCATCCGCAGGACCCCAGCCTGCGCCTCGGTGCCGACCTACGGGCCGATCTCGCCCGTTATCGCCACCGCATCGATTATGCCGACCTGCTGCCGGCGCCCGCCGGGGCCGCATCGGGGTCGAGCAGCTCCCGGTAGACGGCCAGATTGCCGGCGACCATGATCGCCGGCGCGAACAAGTCGCGCACCCGCCGCGACCCAGCCTGCCCGAACCGGCGGCGCAGATTGGCATCGGCCAGCAGCCGCTGGATCGCCGCTGCGAGGGCAGTGGCGTCCCCCGGCGGGACCAGCAGCCCGGTCTCGCCATCGGCGACCGCCTCAGGGATGCCGCCGACCCGGCTCGCCACGATCGGCACCCCGGCCGCCGCCGCTTGCAGCAGGGCCACGCCCAGCCCCTCCATCAGCGCCGGATGCACCAGCAGGTCGAGCCCGCCGAGCAGGTCGGGCAGGTCTTGGCGAAAGCCGGCCAGATGGACGCGCCCGGTTAGGCGTTGATCTGCCGCGATGCGTGCCGCGAGCGGTGCCGCCAACGGCCCCTGGCCGAAGCAGACCAGATGCAGGCGCGGTTCGGCGGCCAGCAGCGCCGGGGCCGCGTCGAGCAGCACCGCATGTCCCTTGCGCGGGATCAACTGGGCAACCACCCCGAGTAACAGCGCGTTAGGCGGCAGGCCCAGCCGGGCCGTGGTGCGGTGCCGGTCGCCGTGCCCGGCGAAGGTCGCGGCCGGCACTGCGCTGCGCACGATGCGCAGCTTGGCCGGCGGCACCCCGGCTGCCAGCAGCACCGCGCCGATGCCCTCGGAGATGGCGATCACCCGATCGTGCAGGCGATACTTCAACGCCGCCAGCAGGCGTGGTTCCGGATTGTCTACCCGGCGCGTGTGCACCACCGGCAATCCGGCCCGGCGTGCCGCCAGCGCCCCCAGCACGTCGGCGCCGATACGGCTGTGCAGATGCACCAACTGCGGGCGGGTGCGGCGCATCAGTTGCAGCAGCCGCGGCAGCAGCAACAGGTCCAGGTCGCCGCCCATGGGCAGTCCATGCACCTCGGCCCAGGGCGCCGCCTGCGTCGCCAGGGCGCAGCCGGCACGGCAGGCTAGCAGGTTCTCGACCCCCGCTGCCGCCAGTCCCTCCAGCAGGTACAGTACCTGCTGGGCACCCCCGTACAGATGGGCACCGCCCTCGATATGCAGGATTCTCATCGACGCCTCTGGCCTGGTTGCCGAGCATCGGCCCGGGGGGGCCGGCGGGGAGGCCTGCCGGGATCAGTCATGGGTCAGCGGCCGGGGCGGCCAGCAGGGCAGTGGCCGCGGCCAGCACCGCTGCGACGCTGTGTTCGCGCATACAGGTGTAGGCGCCGCCGCAGGTGGGCCGGCGCCGACAGGGCGAGCAGGGCAGGGGATGATAGAGCACGCGGGCGTTGGCGCGGGTGGTATCGGTATAGGGGCAAGTGGCGCCGAACAGCAGCAGGGTCGGGCGTGCCAGCGCGATGCCCATGTGACCGAGCCCGGTGTCCACTGCGATCACCAGGCGGGCGCCGGCGATCAGGGCGGCCGCCTCCGGCAACCGGGTCTGGCCGCTGAGATCGATCAGCGCCCCGGCGGCGCGGGCGCTCAGCGCGGCCCCTGCCGCGCGGTCGCCGGGGCCGCCTAGCACCAGCACTGCCAGCCCGTGGATACGCTGCAGGTGCTGCGCCAGTTCCGCCCAGCGCTCGGCAAACCAATGCTTCTGCGGGCGGGTGGTGAAGGGGCAGAGCACCGCATAGGCGCGGTCGATCCCATGTGCGCGGCGCAACGCGCTGGCTTGCTGCTGGGCCTCGGCAGCGAGATGCAGCGTCAGCGGGAAGGCCCCCGGCGCCAGCCCCAGGGCCTGCGCCAGGTGCAGATATTCGGAGCCGATGCGGGCCTCGGCCGCCGCCGCGGTGCGCGGGATCACACGGGTCATCAGGCGTCCGCTGCCCTCGCGCGAACCCAGGCCAATGCGCACCGGGGCGCCCGACAGCCACACCGGCAGGGCGCTCTTGAAGAGGCCCTGCAGGTCCAATGCCAGATCGAAACCGCGGGCGCGCAGGGCGCGCCGCTGCTGGCGCAACTCCGCCAGCAGGGCCGCGAGCCGCCGTTCGTGCCACAGGGTGCGCAGTCGCTGCGACGGCCATTCGATCAGCTCGTCCAGGTCCGGATGGGCCTGCAGCAGGGAGGCGCCGCCCGGCTCCGCCAGCCAGGCCAGATGGGCTGCAGGCCAGGCCTGCCGTGCCGCGGCGATCAGCGGTGAGGCAAACAGGACATCGCCAATGGCGCTCAGGCGGACCAGCAGCACCCGCCGCGGGATGGGCAACGGGGACGGAGCGGGATGGGGAGGGCGGCTGGGCATGCCGTTCAGTCCGGTTCGTGCTCCTCCAGCCGGTAGCCGAGCAGTTCCAGTATCAGGCCGGTCACCGACCCGCCCAGCAGGCCGCCGAGCAGGCCCGCCGGGACCTCCCGCAGCACCTGGTCGATCGCCGACCTGGTCTCCAGGTCCAGCGCCGCGGTGCTGGTGCCGCCAACCACCCAGACCCCGGCCGCGACCACTGCCGCGATCAGGCCCGCCACTAGCGGGGCGGCCAGACCGTCGGGCAGCCAGCCGTGACAGGCCTGCACGATCCAGTGCTCGTTGAGCTGAAACAGGGTCCCGACCAGGGCCACCACGCCAGCGGCAAGGACGAACGAGCCCAGCGGTGCGGGGTACAGCGACAGCAGCAGGGCCAGCGCCAGCCCGGCACCCAGACCCGCCAACATCCCGGTCAGGGTCTCGGCCAGGGCGCGGGCGCTGCGGCGGATCATCCAGGCATAGAAGGAGCCGGCGACGGCACCGGTGACCGCAGCCGCGGTGCTGATGACCGGCAGTTCGATCAGCGGGCCGGAGACGATCAGGTAGCCGATCGAGGCCACCACCCCGGCGGTGGCGCCGACCGCGGCCACCGGCATCGCGCTGTAGAAGGCGGCGGTGGTCATGGCGGCGGCCATCGCGGCCAGTACCAGCGGGCGCCAGCCGCTGAGTCCAACCGCCTCCAGCACCTGGATCAGGGCCACGAACAGGGCCCCGAACAGGGCCCCGGCCAGACTCCAGACAAGCAGGGTCACGACGATCGCCGTGAAGCGCTCTCTCGACAGCATGCGTGTTTCTCCGTCATCCGGCGGCGGCTGAAGTCGCTCGAAGGCGGTCGCGGCCGCGCCTGTTTCCGGTGGCTGCGGGCGCTCTACCCGCGGAGTTTTTGTCGTTATGCAGGGCCGGCCCGGGGCACTGCGGCGGCCGGCGGCAGCTAGTGTACCCAAACCGGCGCCGCCGGCTGGCGCGGAAACAAAGGGGTCGCGTGCTGGCAAGGGCCGATCGATCGGGTCTGACCCCGACACTGGCAGCGGTGCGGACGGTCCCGTGGGGCAGACTGCCGGGTACAGAGTGCGCGAAAGCCCGGGCTGCTCTGCGGTACCATGGGTCGCGCCCCAGTGAAGTATCCGGCGTGCAGAATCCGGAGGGCGCAATCCCGAGCAGAATCGACGATCAAACCCTTTAGTTGGAGAGAGTGATGGCCAGAACAGCACTGGTGACCGGCGGTACCCGTGGGATCGGCGAGGCGATCAGCATCGCCCTCAAAGAGGCCGGCTACGACGTGGCCGCCAACTACGGCGGCAACGATGCCGCCGCCCAAGCCTTCAACGAACGCACCGGCATCCCGGTGTACAAGTTCAACGTCGGCGACTTCGAGGCCGTCAAGGCCGGCATCGCGAAGATCGAGGCCGAGGTTGGCCCCATCGATGTCCTGGTCAACAATGCCGGCATCACCCGCGACGGGGCCCTGAGCAAGATGACCCCGGAGCGCTGGCAGGAGGTCATCGACACCAACCTGACTTCCTGCTTCAACTGCGCCCATGCGGTGATCGACGGCATGCGCGCGCGCGGCTTCGGGCGCATCGTCAACATGAGTTCGGTGAACGGTCAGGCCGGCCAGTTCGGGCAGAGCAACTACGCCGCCTCCAAGGCCGGTCTGTTCGGCTTCACCAAGTCCCTGGCCCAGGAGGGCGCGGCCAAGGGCATCACCGTCAACGCGATCGCACCGGGCTACGTGGATACCGAGATGGTCCGCGCGGTACCCGAGGAGGTGCTGGCCAAGATCATCAAGCGCATCCCGGTGGGCCGCCTGGGTAACACCACCGACATCGCCCGCGCCGTGCTCTTCCTGGCGGATGACGCCGCCGGCTTCATCACCGGGGCCACCCTGTCCATCAATGGCGGCATGCGCATGGAATAAGGCGCATCAGGCGATCGCCGGACGATCGCAGACCAGCAGGCGCTGGCGCGACGTGCGCCTGCAACCAGCGCCAGCGGGGGCATCAACGATGGCCCCGCTGGCGCACTAACCAAGGCCGGCCAAACGGCCAGCCAGCCGGTGGGGAGTCACGGGACCGATGTTCGATGCGCAAGGATCTCCCGGGGAGGCATTGCGTGAGTTGGCGCAGCATCGCCTGTTGCCAGTAGCGGCGTTGCTCTGCGAGCGGGGCTGGCTGGCGGATGATCTGGCCGCGGCGGCCACAATGATTGGCGAGGCGCTGCCGGGGCACGCTGAACGCTTACGGGCGCTGGAGGCCAAGGTGGTCACCGCGCTGGCCGATGCCGGCGTGGAGGCGCTGGTCCTCAAGGGGGCATTGCTGGCGCATACCGTCTATCCGGCCCCGGAAACACGTCTTCGCAGCGATGCTGGATGTGCTGATTCGCGCCAGCCAGGTCAGCCAGGCCGAGGCCGTGCTGACAGGTCTCGGGATGCGGATCGGATGCCAATCCACGTCCAGTCCGCCGCCGCCTCAGGCGCAGTGGGTCTTTGTCGATGCGCCGACCGATTTCGCGCTGGATTTGCACTGGGCCCTATCCAATCATCAGGGGCTTCGCGGCTGCCTGCGCTTCGACGAGCTGGCTGCCGAGGCCCAGCCCTTGCCGGGGCTGGCACCGCCGGCGCGTGGTCTGGGCCGGGTGCATGCCTTGCTGCATGCCTGCATCCACTATTACGGTCACCACCGCAATCAGTTCAAGCCGCTGCAATGGTTGCTGGATATGGACCTATTGTGGCGTGCGATGAGCGATCAGGAGCAGGCCCGCCTGGTCGATCTGAGCCTGGAGAAGGGCATTGCCGGTCTGGTGGCAGCCAGCTTGACCCTGGCCGTCGCGCATTTCGGTACGCCGATCGATGCGGCAATGCTGGCTCGGCTGGACGCAGCCGGACGGCGCCAGCGGACCACCCGCCTGCTCAAGGCCACGCGGTTTCGCATCCTCGGCATCCTCGAGCAGGCCGCTTGGGTCCCGGGCGTGCGCGGCAAGCTGGCGACGCTGCGTGCCATGCTGTTTCCGCCCGCGGCCATCATGGCCGTCAAGTATCCGGAGGGCTCACGGTTCGGTCTGCCTGGCATGTGGGTGCGGCGTTTCGTTGATGCCCTGCGGCCTCGGCGCTAGACCGGTCCCCGGTTCTATCTCCGGTTGCATCTCCGGTTCCAGCGCGGGCCTGGTGACAGCCGGATGTTGAAGGCCTCTCCATTCGTTCGCCTGCTGGGTCATGTCACGCCCCACCGGGACGTGTTGTTGCTGGCGGTGGGGCTGATGGCGGCCGAGAGTGCCATCGCGCTGGCCCATCCCTGGCTGGCCAGCCGGTTCGCCGCGCTGCTGCTCGACTCTCCGTCCTCGCTGCGGGTCGATCTGATCGACCTGATGCGCTTGTGGGTGGTCCTGCTGGTGGTCCAGAGCCTGCTCAGCTTCGGCAATCGCTACCTGCTTGGCAGCACTGGCGAGACCATGCTGGCGGGTCTGCGCAGCCGGCTCTATGACCATCTGCAATCGCTGCCGCTGGACTATTTTCACCAGCGTCGGCGCGGCGAGGTGCTGGCGTTGCTTGGCAACGATGCCGAGCGCATTAGCAATTTCGTGACCAGCACGCTGGTCGGCCTGTTACCACTGCTGATCACCTTCTTTGGGGCCGGCTATCTGCTCTTTCGGATCAGCCCCGGTATTGCCCTGTTGGCGCTGCTGCTGGTGCCGCTGTTCTTCCTGGCCATGAAGCTGATCGGGCGGCGCCTGCGGCCGCTGTCCTCCGAATGGATGCGCACCTATGCGCGCATGTTCGCTACTCTGGAAGAGAACATCGGCATGTTGCCGGCGATCAAGTCGTTCACCCGCGAACGCCTGGAATCGGACCGGTTTCAGCAGAGCAACCTGGGTTTGCTGCGCATCGCCAAGCGCCAGTTGCTGGTCGAGTCCATCCTCTCGCCGGCGGTGCGGCTGTTCGCCGGTCTGGGCCTGTTGGCGCTCTTGTACCTGGCGGCGGTGCAGCTCGAGATGGGCCGCTTGCAGCCGCAGGAACTGCTTGCCGTTATGCTCTACGGCATGCTGATGACCCGCCCGATCAGCGGCCTGGCCGGGGTATACGGCAGCGTGCAGACGGCGCGCGGGGCGGCCGCGCGGCTGATCGAGGTCTTCGCGGTCGCCCCCGAACCCGACGATCAGGGCGCCCGCGAGCTGGGCCCGGTGTCCGGCCTGATCCGTTTCGAGGGGGTGCAGTTCGCCTATCCGAACGGGCGCATGGTGCTGGATGCGGTGGATCTGGAGATCCGCGCCGGTGAGACTGTCGCTATTACCGGCGAGAATGGCTCGGGCAAGAGCACCCTGATCCACCTGCTGATGCGCTTTGCCGATCCGGCGCAGGGCCGCATCCTGATCGACGGGTGCGACATCCAGGCGGTCAGCATTGCCAGCCTGCGCCAGTGTATCGGCTTGGTGGCACAGCACGTGCTGCTGCTTAACGGTTCGGTGCGCGACAACCTCGCCTACGGCCAGCCCGAGGCGGACCAGGCAGCCATCGAGCAGGCGGCCCGGGCGGCCCAGGCACACGCCTTTATCACGCGCCTACCGGCCGGTTATGAGAGCCTGATCGGCGATCAGGGTATTCGGCTGTCCGGCGGCCAGCGCCAGCGCCTGTCGCTGGCCCGGGCATTGCTGAAGGATCCGCCGATCCTGGTACTCGATGAGGCGACGGCCATGTTTGACCCCGAGGGCGAGCTGGCGTTTCTGGAGGAATGCCGTGAGGTGCTGGCCAGCCGCACGGTGATTTTGATCACCCATCGCCCCGCCAGCCTTGCGCTGGCCGACCGGGTGGTGAAGATGGCCGGCGGCAGGGTCGTGCCCGCGGCTCCCCCTGGATGAAGTGTATTTCCCTTCGTGTCCTTCGTGGTGCAATCTCTTCCTGCCGATGCGCAGCATGACGCATGGTCTCTGGAATCTTCGGGACCCAGGCACAAAAGATTATTTCACCACGAAGAACACGAAGAGCACGAAGAAGAAATGCGCTCGATTTCTGATGCTTGCTCCCCTTCGTGTCCTTCGTGTCCTTCGTGGTGCAATTTCTTCTTGCCGATGCGCGCAATGACGCATGGTCTCTGGAATCTTCGGGACCCAGGCACAAAAGATTATTTCACCA
>REDK01000028.1 GCA_007693535.1 Chromatiaceae bacterium | reverse complement strand
TGATTCCCCTCGGAAAATGATTTGATCTGACACCGATGTTGGGGGTATTCATGCGTTATTCAAGGTGGCGCCATCCGGTCACCAAAGAGGAGATCCTCCGCATGAACACGGCCCATCACTGGATCACCAGCCTTCCCGACGACCTACGGCAACTCGCGCGCGACTGGCTGGTGGCACAGCCCTTGCCGGCGGAGAACGAAACCCGGCTGTGGCAACGCCTGCGCATCGAGTGGAACTACAACTCCAACCATATCGAGGGCAATACGCTGACCTATGGCGAGACCCTGTTGTTGCTCATCCATGGACGCACGCGGGGCGAGCATCTGCTGCGCGAGTACGATGAGATGCGCGGCCACGATGTCGCCATCGAACTGGTGCGCGCCTTGGCCCGCGAGGAGAGGCCGTTGGGCGAGGGCGATCTGCGCGACCTCAACCGCATCCTGCTCAAGGAGGGGTTCTGGCGCGTGGCGCAGACGCCGGAGGGCGAGCCGACCCGCAAATGGATCGAGCCGGGGCGCTACAAGACCCAGCCCAACCATGTGATCACTGCCACCGGCGAGCTGTTCCACTTCGCCACCCCAGAGGAAACCCCGGCACGAATGGCCGACCTGGTGCATTGGCTGCGCGGGGAAATGGAGACCCCGAGCCTCGCGCTCCCGATGCTGCTTGCCCGGCTGCATCACGACTTCATCCGCATCCACCCATTCGACGACGGCAACGGCCGTGTCGTCCGCTTGCTGCTGAACTTCGTGCTGCTGCGTGCTGGGCTCTTGCCTCTGGTGGTCAAGAGCCGCGACCGGCGACGCTATCTTGACGCAATCGCCTTCGCCGATGCGGGCGACCTGAGCCCCCTGGCCGACATTTTCGCTGCGGCCCTGGGCTGGTCGCTGCGACTGGGGCTGGAAGCGGCCTCTCGGCTCGTTGAGCTGACGACCGATGAAAGCGAATGATCGGGCCGATTTCCATCAACCCCTCTTCGCGGAGGCAATATGACCTTAGATGAACTGGATCGGCTGAAGGCTCGGCTGGACGCGCTTCGCCCCCTGCCCGAGGCAACCTTGCGCAGTTTGCATGATGATTTGGTGCTGCGCTGGACCTATCACTCGAACGCGATCGAGGGGAATACGCTGACGCTGATGGAAACCCGTCTGGTGTTGCAGGACGGGCTAACCATCGGCGGCAAACGCCTGCGTGAGCACTTCGAGGCGATCAATCATCGGGATGCCATCGAGTATGTCATGGAGATCGTCAAAGGTGGTGAACCCTTCTGCGAATGGCAAATCCGCAACATTCATCGACTGGTACTGAAGAACATCGACGATGAAGGCGCTGGGCGGTACAGGACCTCCAACGTGCTGATCGCTGGCGCGCGCCATACCCCGCCGGATGCCCTGCTGCTGGCGGAGTTGATGCCCGCGTTCATCCGCTGGTACGAGGGTGAAGGGATGGGTATGCACCCGGTAAAACGCGCCGCACTGGTCCACGCACGCTTTGTCGGCATTCACCCCTTCATCGACCGCAACGGCCGAACGGCACGGCTTTTGATGAATCTGGAGCTGCTCAAATCCGGGTTTCCGCCGGCGGTACTGCCGGTTGAACGGCGTCTTGCCTACTATGAGGCCCTCGACAAGGCGCACGTTGACGATGACTTTACGGACTTTATCCAGCTTATCGCGGAATGTTGCGCCGAGGGCTTCGACCCCTATTGGCGGGTCTTGGGAATGACGCGCTGATGGACGGCTTCCATTTCGACGAAAAATACCTGTCCCGGGTCCCGGCCCCGCTGGTCTTGGCGAGCCTTGGCTATCAAGTCCTGCCGCCCCCGGGGACCGCCCCGAAGCCCCATCGGCGTCGCCCGATCCAGGGACGGTTCACCGGGCGGTCGCGGCAGCCGGCGCGAAGAGCGACTGAAGAGGGTCTTGTCGCATGTTGACCAGCATCACCTTGAACGACTTCAAGAGTTACCGGCAGGCGCGATTGCCGTTGGCACCGCTGACGGTGTTGATCGGTGCCAATGCCTCGGGCAAGAGCAATGCTATCGAAGGCATGCGCCTGCTTTCCTGGCTGGCCCAAGGCCAGAAGCTTTCGGCAATCCAGTATGTGGTGCAGAGTGGCGATCGGGTCGTTCGAGGTACCGTCGAGCACTTGGCCTATGAGCGCGGCTTATCCTTCGGTCTGGGCGCGGAGACGGGCGCCGCCGAGTGGAACCGCTTGAGTATGACGTTCGAGCGCCGAGTGGACGGCCTGCATGTCACGAGTGAAACATTCACCCATGACGGGGCCAATGTTCCCCTCTACGCGCTCGATCAGCCGTCGAAGGATCGCGGCACCGATGTGGGGGTGGCATACAACAACTTTGCGCGCGGGGGCCGTAGACCGCATGTGACCTGTAGCGACCAGACGGCGATCTTCACTCAGTTGACCAGTCCGGCCACGTTCGATGCCGGTCATGCCGAATCGCGCAAACGGATTCCGCCTATCGCCAGGCAATTCGAGCGTTGGCTCGCCGGCGTGCTCTTTCTCGACCCGGTGCCGGCCCGGATGCGCGAGTACGCATTCCCCTCGGAGGCCAACCTCCAGGGCGACGGCCGCAATCTCTCGGCGGTGCTGTTCAACCTATGGGGAAGGGACGAACAAGCGGGCGAAGAGCCGTATTTATCGCAGCGCGTGGCGATTCTCAGCTTCATCCAGAGCCTGCCGGAACAGGACATCGCCAGTATCTCGTTTCTCGAAGAGCCGCGCGGCGGCGTGATGGTCAAACTGACCGAGACCTTCGGCGGCCATACCCGCGACTACGACGCCTCGTTGCTTTCGGATGGAACGCTTCGCGTGCTTTCCATCGCCGCTGCCATGCTTTCGGCTCCCGAAGACAGCCTCGTCGTTATCGAGGAAATTGACAACGGCGTGCATCCAAGCCGCGCACGGCGTCTTCTAGAGAACATTCGAGAGATCGCCGAGCGGCGCCGCTTGCGAGTGTTGCTGTCGACCCATAATCCGGCACTGCTCGACGCCTTGCCCGACTCCGCTTTGCCTGATGTCGTGTTCTGCTACCGCGAGCCGCAAGATGGATCGAGCCGGCTGCTGCGTTTGCAGGATGCGCCCGACTACCCGGAGCTGATTGCGCAGGATTCACTCGGCGGGCTGGTGACGAGTGGCGCACTAGAGCGCTTCGTCAAGCAGCGTCGCATCGGTGACCGGCGGGCACGAGCTCTTGCTTGGCTGGAGAATCTGAAGCAGGGAGGCGGGTAATGAGTGCGATCCTGTTGCTTGACACCTCCGTCTATCTCAATGTGCTAGACATTCCGACGCTCAACCAGGACAGGGATTCGATCCTGGAGGAATTCGCCGCCTTCATAGAGCAGGACGACCACTTCCTGCTGCCCTTGGCGACGGTCTGGGAAACCGGCAATCACATCGCGGACCTGGGCGACGGTCAGACGCGGCGCAGCTACGCGCGGCGATTGGTCGAGGATGTCGCCAAGGCATTCAATGGCGAGGCGCCTTAGAGGCTGTCTGAGAAATAAAACATTGATTTTTATTGCTTTTATCCCCATCTCGCGCGGCAAACAACCCTCATTAGCGCGTTCATCATGGAGGTTCAAATGCGTGACACTGAAGAAACGAGCGCCAAACAGCGCTACGACAGCGATGTCACCGACACGGAGTGGGACATCCTTGGGCCCGTCATTGAATCCTGTCAGTCCCAGCGCCGAGGGCGGCCCTTGGCAA
>REDK01000153.1 GCA_007693535.1 Chromatiaceae bacterium | reverse complement strand
GCTGGCCGGCAGCGGTCGCCGCGCCGCGGCGCCAGCCGCTGTTGTTGCCGCTGGCCCTGCTGTTGCTGCTGACCCTGATGGTCGCCAACCTGCTGGTGGGGCCGGCCGACATTCGCCCGGCCGACATCCTGGCCCTGGTGCTGGCCCAATGGCAGTCGCTGTGGCCGGGCGAGCCGCTCGCGCCGACCCTGCCGACCTGGCAGCAGACCATCCTCTGGCAGGTGCGTCTGCCACGGGTGCTGACCGCGGTGCTGGTGGGGGCGGCGCTGGCGGTGAGCGGAGCGGTGCTGCAGGGGCTGTTCCGCAACCCGCTGGCCTCGCCGAGCGTGCTCGGAGTCGCCTCCGGGGCCTCGCTGGGGGCGGTCCTGGCCATCTTCTTCGGGCTGGCGGCGCGCTTCACCTGGGCCCTGCCGCTGTTCGCCATCCTCGGCGCCATGGCCACCCTGTTCCTGGTCTATGGCATCGCCAGCCGCCGCGGGCAGACCCCGATCGCCACCCTGCTGCTGGCCGGCATCGCCGTGGGTGCCTTCAATGTCGCGATGGGCTCCTTCGTGCTGGCCCTGGCGCTGGAGAGCTGGGAGGTGGGGCGCACCATCGTGTACTGGACCATGGGCGGCCTGGACGGGCGTACCTGGGACCATGTGTTGCTGCTGACCCCGGTGCTCTGTGCCGGACTGGCCCTGGTGCTGGCCCAGCAGCGCGCCCTGGATGCCCTGCTGCTGGGGGAGGTGCATGCCGCCGCGCTTGGGGTCGATGTCGCGCGGACCCGGTGGCTGCTGCTGATCGCCACCGCGCTGCTCACCGGGACCGCGGTGGCGGTGGCCGGTGGTATCGCCTTCGTCGGGCTGGTGGTGCCCCATATCGTGCGCCTGCTGGCGGGGCCGCAACACCGCCGGCTGCTGCCGCTGGCAGCGGTTGGTGGCGGCCTGATCCTGGCCGGCGCCGACCTGCTGCTGCGGGGTCTGTTCGGCGAGCACAACATCCCGCTCGGGGTAGTGACCGCCGCCCTCGGGGCGCCGTTCTTCCTGTTCCTGCTGGTGCGCCAGCAGACGGGCAGCACCTGATGCCGCATCGGTCCCGTCATGGTTGATCGCATCGCCCTGCACCGACCGCATTCCCCGGCGCGGCCGCGCGGTGGTCCGGTCCTGACTCCGACCCCGCCGCCGCAGCCGCCCGCCGTGCCGCTGCTCGAGGGCGCCGGCCTGGCCATGGATTATGGCCGCGGGCCGGTCTTCAACGGGCTCGATCTCACCCTCGCTGGCGGGCATCTGGTCGGGCTGATCGGCCCCAACGGTGCTGGCAAATCGACCCTGCTGGCCCTGCTGATGCGTCTGCTCGTCCCCACGGCCGGGACGCTCCGACTGGGCGGCCGGCCGCTGACCGCCTGGCGCCGGCGCGATCTCGCCCGGCAACTGACACTAGTGCCGCAGGACACCCGCATCGGCTTCGATTTCTCGGTCGCAGAGATCGTCGCAATGGGGCGCAACCCCTGGCTCGGCCGCTTCCAGGTCGCCGGACCCGCCGACCTGGCGCTGATCCAGGCGGCGATGGCCCAGACCGGGGTGAGCGCGTTGGCCGCACGCAGCATCAACACCCTCTCCGGCGGCGAGCGCCAGCGGGTCATCATCGCCCGCGCCATCGCCCAGCAGACCCCGATCGTGCTGCTCGACGAGGTCACCGCCCATCTCGACCTCTGCCACCAACTGGAGGTGCTCGAGCTGGCCCGCGGACTGGCCCGCGCCGGGCGCCTGGTGATCGCGGCCATCCATGATCTGAACCTGGCTGCCCGCTATTGCGACCGGCTGCTGCTGCTCGCCGACGGCGGTATCCAGGCCGATGGCCCGCCGACCGCGGTCCTGACCCGTGACCACCTGCGGCGCTGGTTCAATCTGGATGCCCGGATCGAGCCCGACCCGGCCACCGGCGGGCTGCGCATCACCCCGTTGCGCCCGCTGCCGCCGGGCCGCGCGGTCGGCCCCTGGCCAGCCGCCAGCGACACTTGAGGCGTGGTCGGTGTCGTACGCCTGGCCCCATCGATTCGCCATCCACCCCGGACTCACTCCGGACTGACCCCGGCTTCACCCCGGCTGCCACCCTGGAGTCACCCCGCATGACTGCATCCCTGATCCGTGAAGAGCCCGGCAACGGCCGCCTCGAGATCTGGCCCCTGCCCACCGCGACCGACACCCTGCGGCGCCTGCTCACCGAGATCTTTCGCGACCATTGGCACGAGGTCTGGTTTGGCAGCATGGTGCAAGGGGCCGTCTTCGAGATCCGCGCCCCCAATGCCCCCGAGCGCATCCGACTCTATGACGGCTACCTGACCGTCGACTTCGGTCCCTGGCATTTCCATCTCTGCATCGGTGACCAGCGCGGTGCCCCCGGCGATCCCATCGATCCGGCCCTCGCCCGGCACCGGCGCACCGCGCGCGCCGAACTCTACCGACGGTTGCGTGAGGGCGATCGCCCTAGCAGTTGGGGCCTGCGCCTGTTCAACGGGCAGGACGAGCAGCAACTAACCGTGTTCCTGCCCAACCCCTATCTGAGCAGCGATCAGCAACTGCTGAAGGAACCGGCCTGGTCCCAGCTGGACCTTTGGGAGCGGCTGCGGCGCGACTACCTGGGCCTGCCGCCAGACCCGCGGGATCGCCAGGCCAGTCGGCGTATCTGCGATGGCTGAGCGCTTGCTGCCGCTGACGACGATCAACCTGCCGCGCTCCCAGGGCCCGCTGCCCATCCGGCCCGCCCACGTCCGCGCCCACTCGATACCCTGGTCATGAATCCGCCTGCCTACCAGCCTGCCGCGCTCGCCCATGGTGGCCGCTTGCGGGCCGCTGCCCGCCGCTATGCCATCCCCCTGGCGGACTGGCTGGATCTGTCCACCGGCATCAATCCCAACGGCTGGCCGGTGCCACCGGTGCCAGCGGCAGCCTGGCAGCGCCTGCCCGAGGACGAGGACGAACTGGTCGGCGCCGCGGCCGGCTATTACGGCAGCGCCGACCTGTTGCCGGTGGCCGGCTCACAGGCCGCCATCCTGCATCTGCCGCGCTTGCGGCCGCCCGGGCGCGTCGGGGTGCTGGCGCCCGGCTATGGCGAATATGCCCCGGCTTTTGCCGGTGCCGGTCATCGGGTGGAACCATTGGCTGCGGCGGCCATCGCCACCGCGCTGGAGCGTCTCGACGTGCTGGTGCTCGCGCAGCCGAACAATCCGGACGGATGCCGCTTTGCGCCCGCGCAACTGCTCGACTGGCAGGCGCGCCTGGCCACCCGCGGTGGCTGGCTGATCGTCGACGAGGCCTTTGCCGACGCCACCCCGGAGACCAGCCTGGCCGCCGCCGGGCCGCGCCCGGGCCTGATCCTGCTGCGCTCGCTGGGCAAGTTTTTCGGCCTGGCCGGCGCCCGGGTCGGGTTCGTACTGGCCAGGGCCGAGGTCACCGGGCCGCTGGCGGCCCTGCTGGGTCCCTGGACCGTCGCCGGCCCGGCCCGCTGGGTCGCCACCCGCGCCCTGGCCGATCGGCCCTGGCAGCAGCGCACCCGGGTGGCGCTGCCGCGCGCCGGGGCGCGCCTGGCGCGGCTGTTGACCGACCATGGTCTGGCCCCTGCCGGTGGCTGCGCCCTGTTTCAATGGATACCGACCACGCGCGCGGCGGACCTGCACCAGACCCTGGCGGCGGCTGGCATCCTGACCCGCTACTTCGCTGATCCGCCGGCCCTGCGTCTGGGCCTGCCCGGCAGCGAGGCCGACTGGCAGCGCCTCGCCGCCGCCCTGGGGCGGGTGCGATGAAGACCGCGGCCACCCTGATGGTGCAGGGCACCACCTCGGACGCCGGCAAGAGCCTGCTGGTCACCGCCCTGTGTCGCTGGCTGCAGCGGCGCGGGGTGCGGGTGGCACCGTTCAAGCCCCAGAACATGGCCCTGAATAGTGCCGTCACCGCCGACGGCGGCGAGATCGGCCGCGCCCAGGCGGTCCAGGCAGCGGCCTGCCGGCTTGCCCCCCACAGCGACATGAACCCGGTGCTGCTCAAGCCCAATACCGATATCGGCGCCCAGGTCATCGTGCAGGGGCGGGCGGTGACCAACCTGGATGCCGCCGCCTACCAGGACTACAAGGGAGTCGCCCGGGGCGCGGTGCTCGCGTCCTATCAGCGGCTGGCCAGCGCCTACGAGGCCCTCGTCGTCGAGGGTGCCGGGTCGCCCGCCGAGATCAACCTGCGCGCCCAGGATATCGCCAACATGGGCTTTGCCGAGGCGGTGGACTGCCCGGTGCTGCTGATCGCGGACATCGATCGCGGCGGGGTGTTCGCCCATCTGGTCGGCACCCTGGCCTTGCTGAGCCCGAGCGAGCGGGCGCGGGTGCGCGGGTTCGTGATCAACCGCTTCCGCGGCGACATCGCCCTGCTGCAGGGCGGGCTGGACTGGCTGGCGGCCACCACCGGCAAGCCGGTGGTCGGGGTGCTGCCCTATCTGCATGGCCTGACGCTGGAGGCCGAGGACGCCATCGCCCGCGGGCAGGCGGCCAAACCGGCGGGGGCGCTGCGGGTGGTGGTGCCGGTGACCCCGCGCATCAGCAATCACACCGATCTGGACGCGCTGCGCCTGCATCCACAGTTGGACCTGCACCTGGTCGGGCCAGGGGCGGCCATCCCGCCGGCGGACCTGATCCTGCTGGCCGGCTCCAAGTCGGTGGCCGCGGACCTCGACTGGCTGCGGGCGCAGGGCTGGGAGGCGGCCATCGCCCGTCATCTGCGCTACGGCGGGCGCCTGCTCGGGCTATGCGGCGGCTATCAGATGCTCGGGCGCTTGATCCACGACCCGCTGGGGCTGGAAGGGACGGCTGGCAGCCGACCAGGGCTGGGACTGCTCGACCTGGAGACGCGCCTGGATGCTGCCAAGCAACTGACCCGCCAGCAGGGCCGGCTAGCGCCGGCGCTGGCGGCTGGGGCGGTCCCAGTGGCCGGCTATGAGATCCACGCCGGAATCAGCAGCGGGCCGGCCCTGGCACGCCCAGCGCTGTTGCTGGAGCGGGGGCCGGACGGGGCGGTCAGCGCCGACGGCCAGATCGCCGGCACCTATCTGCACGGGCTGTTCGATCATCCCGCCGCCAATGCCGCGCTGCTCGCCTGGGCCGGCCTGGCGGCACCGGCGCCGCTCGATATCGCCGCCCTGCGCGAGGCGAGCATCGAACGCCTAGCCGACCTGGTCGACGCCCACCTCGATACCAGGCTGCTGGCGCGCTGGTTCCGGTTGCCATCCGCCGGCCATCTAATGGTCATGCCTAACCCCCTGTGCTAGCCTCACCCATTGCGCGCTGGCATGTCGCATCCGCCGGGATGGGGCCGCCGCGCATCCGCATCGCGCTTCCGCATCGTCCGGGCGCTTCCCTCGATATCGGGCCGACTCTCCATGATTGCGCTGGCGCAGACCCTTGCCGAACTGCGGGTCCTGGTCGGTTACCTGGGCGAACAATCGCCCGCGTGGTGGCCGAGCCAATTCTTCAGCCCCAGCGCCGCGGCCTTCTTGCGGCCGGTCTTCGCCCGATCGCTGCCACTCGCCCGCTACCAGGGCGTGACCGCGGCCGCCGCTCGGGTACACGACGAGCACATCGGGGTCGGACGCAGTTTCCACCTATTCCGCCTGCCTGAGGTCTACGAGCAGTCGGCATCGGAGGCTTTTGCCGACCCTTCGTTTTCGGAAGGGGTGCAAGACTGGCTTGCGGGTCGTGATCAAGCGCTGTCCCGGCTCGAGGCCTTGGCACGACCGATGACCGCCTCCGAGGGACCGGTCGTGCTCGGGGATTTCGGCGAAGGCTTGTCGGACACGCTCCCGGCGTTGGCCGGTGTCTACCTCGACGCCTTCCGCAAAGGGATCCGAACCTTCCCGTACCTACGGGAGGCGCAGTGACGGCAGGGCGCTGCTACAGCACCCAACTGCAGGCAGGGCTCGGTCTGATCGAGGAGACGCGGTTGCTGCTCGCGCTGTATGCGCCGGAGATGACCACCCGCGATCTGTTCAACAAGGCGCTGGAGTCGGGACTCTTCCCGCGGGTCACGGCCCGGCGCTTGGAGAATATCGTTCGCGAGTGCTTCGCCCCGCGCTACCTGCGCATACCGGGCGTCGCGCTCGCGCTGAAACAATTGGCCGGGAGCCTGGAGCGGGGTGAGTTCGATCAACTGCTGTTCCTCCACACCGCACGTGCCAATCGCATCCTCGCGGATTTCGTGACTGAAGTGTTTTGGCCGCGTTACAGCGCCGGACGCGATACCCTGACGCGGGAGGACGCGATGGAATTCGTGCGTCATGCCGTGAGCGAGGGCAAGACGCAGGTACATTGGGCCGACAGTACCATTCGGCGGGTGTCCGCCTACCTGCTGGGGAGCTGTGCGGATTTCGGGATGCTGGGCGGAAGCTCGCGCGGCCCGCGAACGATCCAGCCGCTGCGCCTGCACACCAAGGCCGCGGCTTACCTGGCCTACGACCTGAAGTTTCAGGGGCTCGGCGATAACCAGGTGCTGGGCCATCCAGACTGGCAGCTCTTCGGCCTGGAGTGGGCCGATGTGCGCGAACAGTTCAAGCGGCTCGCGCTGCAGCGGCTCCTGATCCTGCAGACGGCGGGCGACGTGACGCACATCAGCTGGACCTACAAGACACGGGAGGAGTTGGTCGATGTCCTCGCTCGATAGCGATTTCAACGAGCTGATGGCCCGCATCCGCCATGGGCGCGAGTTCGGCCACGCGAGTTTCGAGCCGATCTTCTACCTGGTGTTTCACCCCAGCCAAATCCTCGAGGTCAAGCGACGTCAGCTCGCCTGGAGAAGCCGTCTGGCCAACGACGGCTGGGACGTGCACACCTTCTCCATCGCCGACGAGATCGCCGACATCCTGGCGAAGGCGCCGCTGCGCAAGATCTGGCTCGCGGCCGACCAGCGCGCACCGCAGGCCTGGGCCAAGACCAACGCCTCACTCACCAATGCCGTCGCCAACGGCGCGTTGCAGACGCGGCTGGAGGCCAAGCTCAGCGCGTTGGAGGGCAAGCCGAAGGCCATCCTGCTCGTCAACGATCTCGAGGCATTGCACCCGTACATGCGCATCGGGGTGATCGAGGGCCAGCTTCAGGGCAAGTTTCACGTGCCGACAGTGTTCTTCTATCCGGGCGTGCGCACTGGCAAGACCCGGCTCAAGTTCCTCGGCTTCTATCCCGAGGATGGCAACTACCGCTCGGTGCACGTCGGCGGCTGAGGACAACGGAATGCAGATGCAGATCAAGCAGCTCTTCGATCCCAGCAGGGACATCTATCGCACCATTGAAAAAGTGATCGCCTATGGTGTGGCGCAGGAACAGCGCCTGAAGAAGGAGATCAGCGAGTACGTCGTGACGGATGCGATCGACGAGCAATTCAACCACCTGCTGCTGAAGATGCAGGCGGCGATGGAAGCGGGCGGCGAGAACGAGGTGGGTGTCTGGGTGTCCGGCTTCTACGGGTCGGGCAAGAGCTCCTTCACCAAGTACCTTGGGCTGGCTTTCGACGACAGCATCACCATCGATGGTGTCCCGTTCATCCAGCACCTGCAGGACCGTCTGAAGCGAACGACCACCCGGCAGTTGCTCAGCACGGTCGCCAAGCGCTTCCCCGCCGCGGTCCTGATGCTCGACCTTGCCAGCGAACAGGTGGCCGGCGCGACCATGGCCGAGGTCTCGACGGTCCTGTACTACAAGGTGCTGCAGTGGGCCGGCTATTCGCGCAACCTGAAGGTCGCGGCATTGGAGCGCCGCCTGCAGAAGGACGGCCGTTACCCGGAGTTCCTCGCCCTCTTCCAAGAGCGGACCGGCGGTGAGGATTGGCAGAGCTACCGCAACGATGAACTCGTGGTGGATAGCCTGATCCCCGAGATCGCCCACCAGCTCTACCCGAACCTGTTCACTACGCCGAACGCCTTCACCACCGAGGCGAGCGAGGTGATCCGGTTCGAGAACGACCGGGTCCAGGAGATGCTGGACATCGTCCGCGAGAAGTCCGGCAAGCAATACATCCTGTTCGTGATTGACGAGGTCGGCCAGTACGTCGGCTCCCGGCCCAACCTGATCCTGAACCTCGACGGACTCGCGAAGAACATCAAGGCGCAAGGGAACGGCAAAGTCTGGATCCTGGGCACCGGCCAGCAGACCCTGACCGAGGACGACCAGCGTGCGGCGCTCAACTCCCCGGAACTGTTCAAGCTCAAGGACCGCTTTCCGATCGGCATCGATCTGGAGGCCGATGACATCAAGGAAATCTGCTACACGCGTCTGCTCGGCAAGTCTCCAGACGGGGCGAACCGGCTTGGAGCGCTGTTCGACCAGCATGGCCCGGCACTGCGCCACCACACCAAGCTCGAAGACGCGCGCGCCTACGGCGCGGATTTCGACCGGCAGGCGTTTATCGATCTCTATCCGTTCCTGCCTGCGCACTTCGACATCCTGCTGCATCTGCTGGGCGCGCTCGCACGCTCCACGGGCGGGGTTGGCCTGCGCTCCGCGATCAAGGTGATTCAGGACGTGCTGATCGACGCCGAGGGCGGCAAGACCCCCGTGGCGGAGCGCCCGCTCGGCTGGCTCGCGACTACCGTGACCTTGTACGACGCGCTGGAGAAGGACATCGACCGTGCGTTCCCCAGCGTGCATAAGTCGGTCAACACCGTGGCTAAGATCCGCTACACGCACTCCACCATGCATCAGCACGTGGCGAAGACGGTGGCGGTGCTGCAGATCCTCGGCAACCTGCCCATCACCCGGAAGAACGTCGCCGGCCTGATGCACGGCGACGTCACTGCGGGCAACCAGACCGAGGCCGTGAACCAGGCGATCGAGGCGCTGATCGCCGACCCGATCGTGCCCCTCGGCGAACAGGATGGGCATCTACGCTTCTTCAGCGAGAAGCTGAACGACATCGAGCAGGAGCGCAGCCAGTTGGCGCTGCGCTCGGTGGAACTGCGGCGCATCGCCAACGCGGCGCTGACCGACGTCTTCGCGCCCCTGCCCAGCACGCAACTGCACGGCGCGCTCAGTGTCGCAACCGGTCTCAAGGCACAGGGCGCAGGCGGGCTGCCGCTCTCGCTGGCGGGCGAACGCAACCCCGTGCAGACCGTCGTCGAACTGGTTGAGCCCGTCGACTACGAGACCTCCCGCCTGCGGCTGCTGGATGAATCCCGCCAGCACCCGGCGCGATACGTGATCTTCCTGCTCGGCCGAACCCGCCCGGAGATCGAAGACCATGCCGCGGACATCTTCCGCTGCCGGGAAATCGCGAACAAATACCGCAGCGAGCCGGATCAGGAGGTCAAGGAATACTGCAATGCCCAGCTCGACCGGGCGCAAAGGCTGAACGGCGAGTTGCAGCGCCTCATCCGGCGCAGCCTGCTCGGCGGGTCGTTCATCTTTCGGGGTCAGGCCACCGCGGTGGAGGGTCTGGCCAGTGATCTGGGCGAGGCCGCGCGCAAACACCTTGCAAGCGTCGCGGAACAGGTCTTCGATCGCTTCGCCGAGGCACCGACCCGCGCCGGCACCGACATCGCCGAACGTTTTCTGCGCTCCGGCAACCTGAGCAGCATAATGTCCCAGCATGACCCCTTGAGTTTGGTCCACACCCAGGGCGGCCAACCGCGGATTCGCACCGATCACAAGGCGCTGGTCAGCATCCGCGATTACATCGACCGCATGGGCATCGTCGAAGGCAAGAGCCTGGCCCATCGCTTCGGCGAGGCCCCGTTCGGCTGGTCGCAGGACACGCTGCGCTACCTGGTTGCGGCCCTGCTGGTGGCCGGCGAGATCAAGCTCAAGGTCGCCGGGCGCGAGGTCAGCGTCAACGGGCAGCAGGCCATCGATGCGCTGAAGACCAACAACAGTTTCAAGCACGTCGGCCTCTCCCTGCGCGAAGACCGGCCCTCGATGGACATGCTGGCGCGCGCGGCGGAACGGCTGACCGAACTGAGTGGCGATGCCGTCCTGCCGTTGGAAGATGCCATCGGCAAGGCCAGCATCCGGTTGTTCCCCGAGCTGCAACAACGCTACGCGCCCCTGGCCGAGAAGCTGAAAGGGCTGGGGTTGCCCGGCGCAGACCGGCTCGCGAGCCTGGGCCGCGAGATTGCCGATGTCCTGCTGACCGATGCCTCCGACGCCCCGCAGCGCCTGGGTACCGAGGGATCGGCCCTGTACGACACCCTGAAATGGGCCGCGGAGCTGAAGCAGAGCCTGTCGCAAGGGCTCGAGCAGACGTTGCGCGCACTCAAAGCGCTGCAAGAG
This sequence comes from Chromatiaceae bacterium, assembly GCA_007693535.1. Classification (GTDB taxonomy): domain Bacteria; phylum Pseudomonadota; class Gammaproteobacteria; order Chromatiales; family Chromatiaceae; genus Lamprobacter. The sequence goes on along the minus strand of REDK01000153.1, from coordinate 7,455 downwards.
GGTGTCGATGGTCTGCCCGGCACCGGTATCCCGGCTGCACTTCAGGCCGAGTTGGCCGAGACCCTGGCCGGGCTGCGGGAGCGGCTTCAGGAGATGGATTTCTTCCGCTACGGCACGGACCTGAACACCCGGCTCACCGACCTCAAGGCCCGCGTCCGCGCCGCCGCCGAACGCATGCAGGCCGCTCAAGTCGAGCGCCTGCAGCATGCCGAGCGCGAACTCCAGACGGTTGCTGAGTGGGCAGAACTCACCGCACAGGAACAACAGGAAGCGTTGGCCGCACTGGAAGCGCTAATGGTCCAGGTCGAACCCGATCTCCACGGCCTGAAGACCTTGGTGAACCAGGACTTCAGCATCCAGAACCACGTGCAGGAGGCACGGCAACGCATCGAGCGGCTAGGCCGCGATCGGGTCCAGGCGCGGGTTAAAGCCGAACAAGAGCAGCAAGAGGTCGAGGATCCCACCCGCAAGGCCACCCTGGAACGGAGCTTCCGGGCGCGATCCCGTATCACCTCACTGGAAGACCTGGACTCGCTGATCCAGGAATTGCAGAAGCTGCGCGGCGAGCTGCGCTATGCGCACGCCTTCGAACTGACGCTGCGGGTGGAGGAGTAGCGCATGGCCTTCGATCAAGGCACCCGGAATCGTCTGCAGCGCCTGGTCGGCGACTGCCGCCGGCTGCTCGTCGATGAGTTCAGCCTGCAGCTCCAGCAGACCTATGGTCTGGATCCCAAGGCCGGCGAGATCACACCGCTAGACCGGCTCGCGCACCTGAGCGATCGCGACCGCCACACAGCACAACTCCTGCGGGAAACGCTCGCGCACTACCGGGGTGCCCAGGCCGACAACGCCGAACAGCGCAAGCTGGGGATCGAGCGCATCGTCCGAGAGCAGGCGTTCACGGTACTCAACCGTCTGGCCGCCTTGCTGATGATGGAGGCCCGCGGTCTGCTCCTGCCCACCCTGAGCCAGGGGCAACAGTCCCAGGCCTTCGAGCTGTACCGCCGCGTGGCCGGTACCGCGCTCGGCGAGACCGGCGACACCTACCGCGTCTTCCTGTTCAGCCTATTCGATGAATTCGCCCAGGAACTGCCGGCGCTGTTCGACCGCTATGCGCCCCAGGGCCGCCTGTTCCCGCGCGAATCCGCCCTGATGCAGGTCCTCGATCAGCTGAACCACCACGAGGTGCAACCCCTCTGGGCCGAGGACGAGACCCTCGGCTGGATCTACCAGTACTTCAACTCGGCCGAGGAACGCAAGGCGATGCGCAAGGCCAGCCAGGCCCCGCGCAACAGCCGCGAATTGGCCGTGCGCAATCAGTTCTTCACCCCGCGCTACGTGGTCGAGTTTCTGGTCGACAACACCCTGGGTCGGCTCTGGTTCGACTGGACCGGCGGGCAGACCAGTCTGCGCGACCGCTGCCAATACCTGCTGGTCAAGCCCGACGAGCAGCCCGAACCCGCGCCGCACCTGCGCGATCCTCGAACGATCAAGCTGCTGGACCCCGCCTGCGGCTCGATGCACTTCGGTCTCTATGCCTTCGACCTGTTCTTGGAGATCTACCGCGAGGCCTGGGACTGGGAGCAGACCCACGGCCCCGGCTCGCTGCGCCCCTCTCCCTCGGGGAGAGGGGCCGAGGGCGCGACGCTCAAGCCCTTATCTCAAAGCTATCCCGACCAGAAAGCCTACCTGCTCGACGTCCCCCGCCTGATCACCGAGCACAACCTCTACGGCGTCGACATCGATCCCCGGGCGGCCCAGATTGCGTCTCTGGCCCTCTGGCTGCGTGCCCAGCGCGCCTGGCATCAGGCTGCTGTCAAGGCCCAGGACCGCCCACCGATCGGCAACGGCCAGGTCCTGGCCGCGATCGCCCCGCCGGCCGAGAGAGACCTCCGGGAGCGCTTTGCCCGGGATCTCGATCCCCTGGATGCCGAACTCTTCGAAAAGACGCTGCAGATGCTCAAGGGCCTGCCCGAGTTGGGCATGCTGCTGCAGTTCGAGCAGGAATTGTCCCAGTTGATCCGCCAGGTGTACGTCGGCAAGGGCACCGACCTGTTTGCCGAGCAGGAGCAGGAAAACTGGCAGCAGGCCGAGTCCCGGCTGCGTGCCGCGCTCACCACCTTTGCCCAAGAGGCGCGCGCCAGCTACCAGGGCCGGCTGTTCGCTCAGGATGCACTGCAGGGCCTGCGGTTGATCGACCTGACCCGCGCGCGGTTCGACGTGGTGGTGATGAACCCGCCTTTCGGCGCGCTCGCCGCCAGCACCAAGGATCGGCTGGCCAAGGCCTACCCGCGCAGCAAGAACGACCTGCTGGCGATCTTTGTCGAACGGGGACTGGCGCTGCTGCGCAGCGGTGGCCGGCTGGGTGCCATCACCTCGCGCACCTGCTTCTTCCTGTCCAGCTTCCAGAAGTGGCGCGAGGAGATCGTGCTCGGCGTGGCCACGCCGGAGGTCATGGCCGATCTGGGGCACGGGGTGATGGATGATGCAATGGTCGAAGCGGCAGCGTATTGTCTGGTCAAGCACGGCTAGGAGGAGCACATCATGCAACAAGCGGTTGCAATTGGAACCGTCGTGGGTCAGGCAACGCTGCCGGCCTTGCCTCAGTTGCAACCCCTGCTGGGGCAACGGGTTCGAATCCTCGTGCTGGATCTCGGAGTGTCGACATCTTCAACCCCAGTCACCGGGTTGGGAGACGAGCATGCCGAAGTGCTTCGGCTGCAAGCGACCAACCGCGATATCAGGCGTAATCCATGTTGAATACCGTCCGTGCCACCGTCACGCCTTCAGGCAACATCGTCTTCGACGAAGCCGTTCATCTGGTTCGTCCTACCGCGGTGCTGGTTACGCTGCTCGAAGACGCCGTGATCGAGCCGAGTGCAGCAGCGGAAGATCCCCTGTCCTGGCCGTTGACCGAAGCGGAAAAGCAGGTGTGGGACGACTTCCCGGAGTTCCGCAAGCAGCATCCGTTGAGTCTGGATTCGATGGAACCCGGAGAGTGAACGACCTGCTCGATACCAACGTCCTCAGCGATCTGCTGCGAGGCCAGGAGCTTGCCTGCGATTGCTGGCCGAGGGTGACAAGGCCGCCCGCGCCGGTTCCGGCGGCCGGCTGGGGGCGATCACCTCGCGCACCTGCTGCTTCCTGTCCAGCTTCCAGAAGTGGCGGGAGGAGATCGTGCTCGGCGTGGCCCCTCCGGTGGTCATCGCCGGCCCGCGGCAGGGGCTGCTGGAGGACGCATGGTCGAAGCGGCGGCGTATTACCCAACGAAGGATTGATGCGACACGCAACGACATGACCGAACAAATACCGAAACGACTGCGCCAGGAGCCGCTCATCGAGGCCATCTGGCAGATACAGTTCGAGCCGGCCGACAACCAGCCAGTGGCGGAGATTCTGCCCGGAATCCTGTTCACGTCCATGTGGGCCGGGCAGCCGGGGCCTCGACTCGTGCGTTTGGCCGCAGCCGAAATCCCGCCGATCGTGGCGCAAAACGACCCGAATCTGCGCCTGGCAGCAAAGTATCGCATCGAGGCCCCCGCGTCGCCCTTTCTTTTCCAGGTAGGGGACCGGATCGTGACCGTGAATTGTCGCAAGCCTTATTCCGGCTGGGGACCGTTCAAGGATCAGGTCATCAGGTTGACCAAGGTATTACACGACTCGGGGCTGATCGTGGCGCCGACGCGCCATTCCCTGCGCTATGTCGACCTGATCACTCTGGAACCGCCACCTTCATTGTCATTCCTGAAGATCGCTCTGAATATTGGCGACCAGCCCATCCAGGGGCGCCCGCTGCAACTGCGGGTCGAGTTGCCGGACCGGGACTGCCAACATGTGCTGCAGATCGTCACACCAGCGCAGGTTCACCTGCCGGAGGGTCCTCGATTGGGTGCACTCATCGACCTTGAAACGCATGCCGGGTTGGGAGAACAAGCGCTACCGGAACTCGGCAACGACTTAGAGAGACTGCACGTAGCGTCGAAGACACTGTTCTTCACCCGAGTGTTGACCGACCAGGCGATCGCGCGCATGGACCCGGAATACTGAGACGCTCATGTACCAACTAGAAGACGCATCCCAAACGCTTGGACCGGGCCTGACAGGCGTGGTGGCGGCCATGGCGTCCGTCGTCGGTGGGAATTGTGACACCGCCCCCACGGTGGTCACGCATCCCAATGAATTGCAACATCGCTGGAACGCCCTCGTCGTTATGATCAGCATTCCAAAGATGCAAGACCCTGAGGAGGCCACCCGCGAGGACAGGGTCCGGGCGACCCGTGCGCTGTTCGACTGGATCGACACCCTCCCGCCGGTGCCGGCCGTGGATCTCGCTGCGATGGATCGGGGCGACCTCTATTGATGGCGGCGTATCTGCTGGATACGAATGTGGTGCTGCGACTGTTCGATCGGAACGCGCCGGAGCATGAGGACTGCAAGCGGGCTGTCGAATCGCTGCAACAGGCCGGTCACGCGCTGGTTCTCGCGCCGCAGGTGATCTACGAATTCTGGGTCGTCAGCACCCGTCCACCGGAGCAACGGCGCGGCTTCGGCTGGTCAGCGGACCGGGCGGCCGCGGCCGTCGATCACCTGCTGCGGGGATTCGCCCTCCGGCCGGATTCCCCGGAAGTCTTTGCAGGCTGGAGGGACATCGTCAGGACGCATCGCGTCCAGGGCAAGCGAGCCCACGATGCGCGTCTGGTCGCGTTCCAGCAGGCGCATCGGATCGAGCACTTCATGACCCTGAACGGCAAGGATTTCCGCGACTTGACCAACCAGGTTCTAGCACCGGACGAGGTCGGGACGTCGCCATGATTCTCTTCTTGCGCCTGCTGGCCGAATCCGACAAAGCCGCCGCGCTGGCGGAAAGCTGCGCGCGGGTGCGGCAGGGATTGGACGAGCCGCGCTTGTTCGAGGTGGCGCCAGGGGCGTTTGATGCGGTGCCGGGGAAACCTTTTGCGTACTGGGTGAGCAAAGCATTGCGCCAGAACTTCATGGTTCTCCCGGCATTTGAGAATCAAAATCGGACGGTGCGGGTAGGATTACAAACATCTGATGACTTCCGCTTCCTACGCTGCTCGTGGGAATGCGGAGCCATTGGCACGAACAAGTGGTTTTACTTCGCGAAGGGTGGAGCTTATTCACCCTTCTATGCCGATGTGCATCTCGCAGTTAGCTGGGAACAAAGCGGTTTCGAAATCGATGCCTTTTCTGCCAGCTTTATACGGAATCCCCAGTTTTACTTCCGCCCCGGCCTCACCTGGCCCCGTCGAACCACCAGCGGTTTGAGCCTCCGCGCGATGCCGGCCGGCTGCATCTTTGCCGACAAGGCCGAACAGGCGCAGCAAGCCGTCGCGGATCACACCCGCAAGGCCACCCTGGAACGGAGCTTCCAGGCGCGATCGCGGATCACCTCGCTGGAGGACCTGGACACGCTGATCCAGGAATTGCAGAAGCTGCGCGGCGAGTTGCGCTATGCGCACGCCTTCGAACTGACGCTGCGGGTGGAGGAATAGCGCATGGCCTTCGATCAAGGCACTCGCAACCGCCTGCAGCGCCTGGTCGCGGATTGCCGGCGGCTGCTCGTCGATGAGTTCAGCCTGCAGCTCCAGCAGACCTACGGCATGGAGCCGAAGACCGGAGAGGTGACACCCCTGGACCGGCTCGCGCACCTGAGCGATCGGGACCGCCACACCGCACAACTCCTGCGGGAGACGCTCGCGCACTATCGGGGTGGCCAGGCCGACAACGCCGAGCAGCGCAAGCAGACCATCGAGCGCATCATCCGGGAGCAGGCCTTCACTGTCCTCAACCGGCTGGCGGCATTGTTGATGATGGAGGCCCGCGGTCTGCTCTTGCCCGCCGTGAGCCAAGGGCAACAATCCCAGGCGTTCGAGCTGTACCGGCGGGTGGCCGGCACTGCACTCGGTGAAACCGGCGACACCTACCGCGTCTTCCTGTTCAGCCTGTGCGACGAATTCGCCCAGGAGCTGCCGGCCTTGTTCGACCGCTATGCGCCCCAGGGCCGCCTGTTCCCGCGCGAATCCGCCCTGACGCAGGTCCTCGATCGGCTGAACCACCACGAGGTGGAACCCCTTTGGGCCGAGGACGAGACCCTCGGCTGGATCTACCAGTATTTCAACGCGGCCGAGGAACGTAAGGCGATGCGCAAGGCCAGCCAGGCCCCGCGCAACAGCCGCGAACTCGCCGTGCGCAACCAGTTCTTCACCCCACGCTACGTGGTCGAGTTTCTCGTCGATAACACCCTGGGCCGGGTCTGGTTCAACTGGACCGGCGGCCAAACGAGTCTGCGCGAGCGCTGCCAATACCTGCTGGTGAAGCCCGACGAGCAGCCCGAAGCGGCGACGCGCCTGCGCGATCCACGAACGATCAAGCTGCTGGACCCGGCCTGCGGCTCGATGCACTTCGGCCTCTACGCCTTTGACCTGTTCCTGGAAATCTACCGCGAAGCCTGGGATTGGGAGCAGGCCCACGGCCCCGGCGCGCTCCTCCCCGCTCCCGCAGGCGGGAGCGGGGCCGGGGGTGAGGGCGAGCCCTTCAGGCCTTTGTCACAGACCTACCCCGACCAGAAAGCCTACCTGCGTGACGTCCCCCGTCTGATCATCGAACACAACCTCTACGGCGTCGACATCGATCCGCGCGCCGCGCAGATCGCCTCGCTCGCCCTGTGGCTGCGCGCCCAGCGCGCCTGGCACGAGGCCGGCACCAAGGCCCAGGACCGCCCCGCGGTTGGTCTGGGCCATGTGCTCGCCGCCGTCGCCCCGCCGGCGGAAAAGGAACTGCGCCAGCGCTTCATGGCCCAGCTCGACCACCTGGACGCCGAACTCTTCGAGCAGACCCTGTTCATGCTCAAGGGCCTGCCGGAGCTGGGCGTGCTGCTGCAGGTGGAGCGTGAGCTCCCACGGCTCATCCGCAAGGTCTTCGGTGAACACGGCAGCCTGTTCAAGGACGCCGACGCCGAGCAGTGGACCAAGGCCGAAACCCGTCTGCGCGCCGCGCTCACTGACTTCGCCCAGGCCGCTCGCGCCAGCTACCAGGGCCGGCTGTTCGCCCAGGATGCGCTGCAGGGCCTGCGGCTCATCGACCTGACCCGTGAGGTGTTCGATGTGGTGGTGATGAATCCGCCCTTCGGCGCGCTCGCCGCCAACACCAAGGACCGCCACGCCAAAGCCTACCCACGCAGCAAGAATGACCTGCTGGCCATCTTTGTCGAGCGCGGGCTGGGGCTGATGCGCAGCGGTGGCCGGCTGGGTGCCATCACCTCACGCACCTGCTTCTTCCTCTCCGCGAGGCAAGGAGAGCGGAGCGAGGCCGAGCGGCCCCCGGTAGGCGTCGGCGCGTGCGTGCCGCCGCAGTGGCGAAGCGGACGTAGTCGCGCAGCCGCGAAGGCGGTATGCAAAGCGCATCCGACACGCCGTCGAGCCATTCGTCGTAGGG
>REDK01000186.1 GCA_007693535.1 Chromatiaceae bacterium | reverse complement strand
CCAGGTCGCGGCCCGCAGCACCAGGGCCGCGAGGGGTTCTGCGGGCGCAGGGGCTGGCGTCAGGGTGGCGGCCAGGGCCGTGCGCGCCGGGTAGGCGCGGCGGCGGAGGGACTGCAGGTCGGCCTGGGTCGCGGCCAGCGTGTCGGCGGCGGCCAGGACCCGCTCGCGCGCATGGCACCAGGGGCCGATCTGAGCCAGGGTCATGCCCGTCAGTCCGAGGGCAGCGGTCCGCGTCTCCCAGTCTGCCGCCTGCTGCGCCTGGCGCTCGCGCAGATCCGCGGCGCCGCGTTCGAAGCGGGCAAGCTGGGCGGCGAGGCGCGCGCGTGCGTCCAGCTTGGACTGCAGGTTGGCCGCCTGCTGGGCCTTGTCGTGGCGACGGTCCGCGAGGGTGTCGGCCGCGGCCACCAGGCCCTCATAGGGGTCGGCCGCAACGACGAGCGGTGCGCTGCCTGCGCGGATTTCCCGCCACAGGCCGTCCCGGGCCTGTCGGGCGGCCTCCAGGTCGGCCAGGGACACCGGCTGATGGGCCGCCTGGTACTGGGAGATCTCCAGGTCCAGGTCGGCGATCGCCGCCTGATGCTCCGCGCTCCGCTCGGCGAGGCCATCAGCCGCCGACTGGAGCCGGTCTCGCGCCTCGCGCCGAGCGTTCTGTTCCTCACTCTCCGGCAGTTGCAGTCCGCGTAGGTGTTCGGGGTCGACCTGCCAGGGGGCGAGCGCCACGCGTGCCCCCTCAAGCGCACGCTCCGCCTGGGCGACCTGATCCGCGAGGCGCCGCTCCTGGGTCGCTACGTCGCCCAGGCCCTGGGCGGCAGCCAGGGCGCTGACCAGAGCGGGCGGCAGCGCGATGGCCGGCAGCCCGGCAAGGTCCTGATCCAGCCCATCGAGATCGCTGCGCTTGGTGGCGTGGGCCTCGCGGGCGTTCTCCGCGGCCTGGGCCAGGCTGTCGTGGCGGCGGATCAGCGCGCTGGCGGCGGCGCGCACCACCTGGGAGGGGATGCGTGCGGCCAGGGCATCTTCTCCCTCGGCCGGCCAGCCCAGATCCCGGGCCAGGCCCTCCAGGGTCTTCGACAGGCCCCGCGCCTCCTCCTGTCGCTTGGCCATGTCCGTGGGATGGTTGCGCACCTGCTCGCGCTGGGCGGCGAGGGCCTCGATGTCCTGGGTGCGGGCGAGGGGCGCCGGGTCCAGGCAGATGCGCCCGAGGGCCTCGACCTGTTGCATCGCCTGGGTCTCGTGGGCCTCCCGCGTCCAGGCGGCGGCTGCCATGGCCGTCTCCGCTTCGTCAAGCTGCCTGGCTGCAGCCGGCGGCAAGGGCCGGACCGGACCGAGCGCCGCTAGGGCGGCCTCCCGCTCGCGCAGGCCATTGAGGACCGGGGCGGTCCGGCGCGCCCGCTCCAGGCGTGCGCGCCGTTGCGCCAGCGCCTCATCGCGCGACCGCAGCGCCGCCGCCTCCTGCTCCAGCCGGTCCACCTCATCGCGGGCGGCAACCCAATCGCGGGTGCGCACGGTCACCTGTTCGAGGGTCTGCTTGGCTTGGGCCAGCGCGTCGGCGGCGATGTAGTACTCACGCTCGCCGGAGCGGCGTTTGGCCCATAGTGAGTCCGCCTCCTTCTCTAGGGCATCACGTACGGTCCCGAAGCTCGCGATTCCCGCGGCGGACTGGAACAGGATCTGGCCGACGTCGTTGGCAGCACTGAGGATGTCCCGGCCCCCCGCCACCAGGCGCGCGTGATCGAGGCCGAACATCTGCTCGAAGAAACCCCGCTCGATGCCCCCGAGGAAGGGGGCCAGCGCGGTGTCGGGGAGCACCGCGTCCTGCGCGTCGCGCAGGGTGCGGGCGCGGGTCTTGACGCGGCAAAAGTCGAGCGCCGCGTCGGCCTGCTCGAGCAGGGCCCCTAGGCGCAGGTCCGGGTAGGCGTGGCGGAAGTTGTAGGGCGAGCGCAGCTCGATGCCGAAGAGGAGATCCAGGATGGCCCGGCGCAGGGTGGACTTGCCGGCCTCGTTCGGGCCGACCAGCAGGTGAAAGTCCATGTCCTGCCGGGGGAGATCCAGGGCGAGGTCGGTGAAGCGCCCGTAGCGGGCGAGATCCAGTCGGGCGATGCGCATCAGGGTCCTCGGCCGTTGCCCGCGAGGTGGGCGACCAGCCCCGGAGCGACTTCTCGCACCAAGTCGGCCAGGTCCCCGGAGCGGATGGCAGCCAGCTCGGGGACCGCCTGGAGCAGCTCCTGGGGGGCGCGGTCCACCAGCGGACGCAGCTCCTCGGCCAGGTCCGCGAGCAGGTCCGCGTCGTCGGGCGCCGCGGTGAGGAGGGCGGCGAGCGCGGCGACGGCGTCGGAGCGCGTGCGCAGGGCCTGCCCGTCCTGCGGCGGGGCGGTCTCCACCCGCACCTTCTCCACCCACAGGCGGTCCTCGCCAATGGCTGCCGCCTGGCCCAGGACCTCGGCGCGCAGATGAGGCGCGCGCCCGAACAGCTCGCCGTGGGCGGGGCTGTGGCCGGTGAGGCGCACCCGCACCGCGAGCGGGAGTTGTCCTGCCGCATCGAGCAGGCCTTCGAAGGCCCGGCCCACGGCGCGGACCACCTCTGCCAGGGTGCGCGTCCCGCTCGCGTCCACCGCCAGCACCTGCCAGCGCAGCACGTCCACCGGTAGCCGCTCGACCCGCTGGACCCGATCGGCGTCCGCGGTCACCAGCACCGCACCGCGGGGGCCGCATTCGCGCACATGCCGACCCTGGAGATTGCCCGGGAAGACCACCCAGGGATCCTCGCGCATGATCGCGTGCTCGTGGACGTGGCCCAGGGCCCAGTAGTCGTAGCCGCGGGCGACCAGCTCCGGCACCGAGCAGGGGGCGTAGGTGGCATGGGCCGCGTTGCCTTCTAGTGCCGTGTGCAGCACCCCGATGTTCAGCGCCCCAGGCACCGGGGGTGGGTAGCCGGCGGCGAGATTGTCCGTCGTCGCCGCCTCGCGGAAGCTCTGGCCGTGCAGGGCAACAAGCGGCTCATGGAGCTGGAAGCTGTCAGGCCGCCGGCTGCCGAAGCTGTGCACATTGGGCGGCAGCAGCAGTTTCTTCGTCATCTCGCTCTCGGCATCGTGATTGCCGAAAAGGAGATAGACGGGGATGCCCGCCTGGTGCAGCCGACCCATCTGGCGGCAGAAGAAGTGTCCTGTGTTGTAGTCCTTCCAGGAGCCGTCGTAGAGGTCGCCGGCGATCACCATGAACGACACGGCCGCGTCAATTGCCTCGTCCACCAGGCGCGTGAACGCCTGTCGGGTCGCGGTGCGCAGAAGTTCCACGGGGGCATCCGGGTAGGCCGTGAGCCCCGCGAGCGGGCTGTCCAGGTGGATGTCGGCGGCGTGGACGAATTTCATTCGCACTCCCTTGGGGCTGGGCCAGACGACGCCATCGGCGGGTACAGCAATGGTTGCACGGGGCGCCCGCAGTCAGTCGGCGGTTTCTTCACAGGCCCTCAGTCCATCGCCTCTAGGGCGATGCGCGCGGCCGGCACCGCGGTCGCGATCAGGGCCTGCTGTAGGGTCTGCACCGTTGCCGCCGGGCCGGCCAGATAGAAATGCGGGGCACTCGGCGTGGCCAGGTCGGCCTGTAGCCGGGCCAGCAGGTCGGCGCTGTCGGCGGCTACCAGTGGGGTAAAGTGGAAGTTGTCCAGGGCGTCCCCGAGCGCCCGGCACCAGCGCTCCTGATGGTGACCGCGGTGGTCGTCCACGCTCCAGTACAGGTGATAGGCCTCGATGCTGTCGATCGAGACGGCATGCTCGATCAGGCTCTTGATCGGGGCGATACCGTCGCCGATTGCGATGAACACGGCCGGCTCATTGGCCTCTTCACACAGGGTGAAGGTGCCGAAGGGGCCGCTGAGGGCGATGCCCTGGCGTGCCGTCAGACGCGTGCAGCAGTCCTGGCTGAAGGCATCGCCGCGGTCGCGCACCAGGAATTGCAGGTTGCGCCCGTTACAGGGACAACTGGCGATGGGCAGCTCCGCGCTCGCCCCGCTCTCCAGGGTCAGGCGTGCCCGCTGCCCGGCCATGAAGCGCAGGGTCTGGGTGCGCGGGGTCTGCACGTGCAGCAGCAGCAGGTCCTCGTCGAGGCGCTCCAGCTTGCGCACCTGGGCGCGCAGTTCCTGCTCCGGCAGGTCCGCCGGGGACTGTGCCTCGGCTGCCTCCAGCACCAGGTCGGTGACCGCGGTGTTGCAGCAGGTCAGCACATAGCCCATCTGCCGCTCGCGCTGGGAGATGACGTAATCATGATCGCGGATGCGGCGCACCTCGCCGCTCAGCACCCGCGCCTTGCACTCGCCGCAATTGCCGCTGGTGCAGCCATAGCCTAGACGCAGCCCGGAGCGTACCGCCGCCTCCAGGATGCTGTCGTTGCCATCGACGAAGAACTCATGGCCGCTGGGGATGATCCGGACGTGGGCTGACGTGATGCGCAGGAGGTTGTCGCGGGCGAGCAGGTCGGTATGGGCGGGGTCGGCCGGTCGCTCGGCGAGGGCGGCGCGTTGCACGTCGAGCCAGGCGGTGAGTGCCTGCAGTCCGGCCGGGGTGGCGCTCGCGGGTTCGTCGAGACGCTGGCGCAGGCGCGCGATCAGATCGGCCTGGGCGCTGACCAGGTCGGCCCGCTGCGCCAGCGCGGCGGCCAGGGCGCGGATGCGGGCGACCAGCACCTGCGGGCTCGGCAGCCGGGTATCGACCTCGCCCAGGCGCGGCACCGCGTCCTGCTTGATGCGTTCTACCTCCTCCAGCATGCCGGTCTTCTCCAGGCTAATGCTGGGATAGGCCCGCAACAGGTCGGCCAGGGCGACCTGGCCCTCGAAGGTGCTGATCTCGCCCTGGCGGATGCGCCGTTGCAGGTCGGCGCGGCTGACCCCGGCCAGGCGGGCGGCGCGCGAGAGGCTGAGCAGATCGGGCATGGCGGGTTCAGAGCAGGCGGTTGAGGCCGTTGAGGGCGGCGACCCGATAGGCCTCGGCCATTGTCGGATAGTTGAAGGTGGTCTCGGCGAAGTAGTCGATGCGGTTGGCGCCGCCGGGCTGGGACATGATCGCCTGGCCGATATGGACGATCTCCGAGGCCTGTTCGCCGAAGCAATGGATGCCCAGGATCTCCTTAGTCTCGGGATGGAACAGCAGCTTGAGCATGCCGACCCGGTGGCCGGTGATCTGCGCCCGGGCCAGGGTCTTGAACGGAGCCTGGGCGACCTCGTACGGGATCTGGCGGGCGGTGAGTTCGCGCTCGGTTCGACCGATCGAGGAGATCTCCGGCACTGTATAGATGCCAGTGGGGAATTCTTCCACCAGCGACCAGTCGCATTGGCCGTCGGCGATTTGGGCACCGACAAAGCGGCCCTGGTCGTAACTGGCGCTGGCCAGGGCCGGCGGGCCGGCGACATCGCCGACCGCGTAGATGTGGGGCAGGGCGGTGCGATAGCTCTTATCCACATCGAGCTGTCCGCGGCTGTTGGGGGTCAGCCCGATCGCCGCCAGCCCCAGTCCATCGGTATTGCCGGCGCGGCCGTTGGCCCATAGCAGGTCATCGCTGCGCACCTGTTTGCCGGAGCTGCAATGTAGCACCACCGCCTCCGGGCCGGCCTCCACCCCGGTGCAGGTCTCGTTATGGCGGATCACCACCCCTTGTTCGCGCAGGTGGTAGCTGAGGGCGTCAGTGATCTCGTCGTCGAGGAACGACAGCAGCCGGTCGCGGGTATTGACCAGGTTCACCTTGACATCCAGGCAAGCCATGATCGAGGCATATTCGCAGCCGATCACCCCCGCCCCATAGATGGTCAGGGTGCGCGGGGTATGCTGCAGCCGCAGGATGCTGTCGCTGTCGTGGATGCGCGGATGGCTGAAGTCGACCTCCGGCGGCTGATAGGGGCGCGAGCCGGTGGCGATCACGAAGTGGTCCGCCTGCATGACCTCGGCGGCGCCATCGGCGCGCACCACCTCGAGCTGATGGGGCGCGATGAAGCGGGCGCGCCCAAAGACCACCTCGACCCGGTTGCGCTGATAGTAGCGATAGCGCGTGCGCACCTGCCGGTCGATCACCGCGTCGGCCGCCCGTAGCAGGTCCGGAAAGTCCACCTCGACCTGATCCAGGGTATGCTGGAATAACGGGTTGCGGCGATAATCGGCGAGCATCTGGATGGAATGGCGTAGCGCCTTGCTGGGGATGGTGCCCCAATGGGTACAGCCGCCGCCCACCTGCGCATGCGCCTCCACCACGGCGACCCGCTGCCTGGCCTTGGCCAGCTTCATGGCCGCCCCCTCGCCGCCGGGGCCGGTACCGATCACGATGCTGTCGAAATTGCTTACTGCCATGCCACTCTCTGCCGCTCGGGGACAGTTCCCCCGCCCGGGGGAACCGCTGTTGGTGACGCTGGGATGCGACCAGACCTGGCCCTGGGGGTCAGGACCCGGCGGACGCCCACGGACCACCCGGCAGCCTATCACAGCCACTCCTGGGCCGGTCCCATGGCGCGGGCGCTCTGCCAGCGCGGGCGCGCGGGCATGATCGGCCTGTTGCAGCGGGTCACCGAGGCACGGGTGATGGTCGACGGCGAGACCGTCGGTGCCATCGCCGCCGGGCTGCTGGTGCTGGTCGGGGTCGAGCGGGGCGACGATGCGGCCCGGGCCGAGCGGTTGCTGGAGCGGCTGCTCGGCTACCGGGTGTTTCCCGACGCGAACGGGCGCATGAACCGCAGCCTGCGCGAGCGTGGCGGCGGTCTGCTGCTGGTGCCCCAGTTCACCATCGCCGCGGATACCCGCAAGGGCACCCGCGCCAGCTTCACCCCGGCGGCGGAACCGGCCGCCGGTGCGCGGCTGTTCGACCTGCTGGTCAGCCGCGCGCGGGCGCAGCATCAGCCGGTCGCGACCGGCCGCTTCGGGGCCGACATGCAGGTCGCGCTGGTTAACGATGGACCGGTCACCTTCTGGCTGCAGACCTGAATCCCTGCCGGTTGCAGGTGGCAGCAGGCACCAGGCGCACCGGGCGCCGCTCCGGCCCCTGCGGTAGGCATTTCGCACCTGCAGCATCCGAACGGGGGATGGGCTGTTACAATCCCGAAACATCAGCGTCCAGACGTCGTTGTCCTCCCGACCAGCCGGATCGGAGCCTTGGGCGATTTCTGTCAACTTTCATACCATCTGACTGTTCTTGACGCCCGCCTTCGGCGTCGCACTGGCGGTTACAGGGCTTGCGATGCTCCCGCCAGCCCGCCTTGAAGGCGAACGGCAATCCTGCGTCATCTGGCATCAAAATTTCCGGCCATCGCCTGAGCCTGTGCAGACCGATTTGGCCGATTGGGCCGTGTCGACCGATCCGGCACGAACCGCTAGACCCAGCCCCCAGCGAGTCCCCCGTGAGCGAATCACCCCCCCAGCGCCGTGCCGAGATCGAACGCAACACCCTGGAGACGCGCATCCGCGTCACCCTGAATTTGGACGGCAGCGGCCGTGCCGACCTCGCCAGCGGGGTGCCGTTCCTGGACCACATGCTTGATCAGATCGCCCGCCACGGGCTGATCGATCTCGAGGTCAAGGCGGTGGGCGATCTGCAGATCGATGCCCATCACACGGTGGAAGACATCGGCATCACCCTGGGGCAGGCCTTGGCCGCGGCGCTGAGCGACAAACGCGGCATCCGCCGCTATGGCCATGCCTATGTCCCATTGGATGAGGCCCTGTCGCGGGTGGTGATCGATCTCTCCGGTCGGCCCGGATTGACCTATGAGGTCCGCTTCACCCGCGCCCTGATCGGCGGTTTCGACGTGGACCTGTTCCGCGAGTTCTTCCAAGGACTGGTCAACCATGCGGCGCTCACCCTGCATATCGACAACCTGCGCGGCGACAACGCTCATCATCAGGCCGAGACCATCTTCAAGGCCTTCGGGCGCGCCTTGCGCATGGCCTGCGAGCCCGACCCGCGCGCCGCTGGCAGCCTGCCGTCCACCAAGGGGACCCTCTGAGCGGTCCGCCGCTGCCTCCGTTCCCAGCGCAACCGCCCCGTCACCCGGTTCGGTGCGGAACCACGGTGCTCAATCCGACCGGCCATTCGCCCCCGAGACTGCCCCATGCTGCTGATCCCCGCCATCGATCTCAAAGACGGCCACTGTGTGCGCCTGCGCCAGGGCCGCATGGAAGACGAGACGATCTTCTCCGATGATCCGGTCGCCACCGCCGGGCGCTGGGTCGCCGCCGGGGCGCGTCGGCTGCACCTGGTCGACCTCAATGGCGCCTTTGCCGGCGCACCGGTGAACGGCGCTGCGATCGAGGCAATCGCTGCCGCCTATCCGGATCTGCCGATCCAGGTCGGCGGCGGCATCCGCGATGAGCGCAGCATCGGTGCCTACCTGGAGGCCGGCGTGCACTGGTGCATCATCGGCACCCAGGCGGTGCGCGAGCCGGACTTCGTCGCCCGCGCCTGTCGGGCCTTCCCTGGGCGGGTGATCGTGGGGCTCGATGCCCGCGACGGGCAGGTGGCCATCGACGGCTGGGCGGTGCTGACCGACCACCGCGTCGACGAGTTGGCGCGGCGCTTCGCCGGCGACGGGGTGGCGGCGCTGGTCTATACCGACATCGGGCGCGACGGCATGCTCACCGGTCCCAACCTCGAGGCCACCGCGCGCCTGGCCGCGGGGCTGAACATCCCGGTCATCGCGTCCGGCGGCATCACCCATCTCGACGATCTGCGTGCGCTGGCGGAGATTGCCGGGCAGGGCGTCATCGGCGCCATCACCGGTCGCGCCATCTACGAGGGCACGCTGGACTTTGCCGCCGGCCAGCAGCTCTTGGACGCCGCGACGGGATGAATGGCCCGGCCGCTGCTGCCGGACGCTATCAGCGCGGCTGCCGGCGCACCGCCGCGCCGTCGATCCACTCGCCGCCCAGCGACCAGTGCTGACCAGCGCGCCCCTGGCCGCACCCGCGATTCCTGACTCGATTTCACACCCGTTTCCAGAACAGGCCCACCGGCCGATTGCAACCACTGCAACCCATCCGGCACCGGCCGATTCATTACCACCAACCTGCTTGCGCTCGGAGTATTCCCATGTCCAAAGCCCCCATGCGCGTCGCCGTCACCGGTGCGGCCGGTCAGATCGCCTACAGCCTGTTGTTTCGCATCGCCTCCGGGGAGATGCTCGGCAAGGATCAGCCAGTCATCCTGCAATTGCTGGACCTACCCCAGGCGATGCAGGCCGCCGCCGGTGTGATGATGGAACTCGACGACTGCGCCTTCCCGTTGCTGGCCGACATGCATGCGACGGATGATCCCAACGTCGCCTTCAAGGACGCTGACGTCTGCCTGCTGGTGGGCGCCCGCCCGCGCACCAAGGGCATGGAACGGGCCGACCTGCTGAGCGCCAACGGCGCCATCTTCACGGTACAAGGACAGGCGATCGCCGAGCAGGCCCGCGAGGACGTGCGGGTGCTGGTGGTCGGTAACCCTTGCAACACCAATGCCTATATCGCCGCCGCCGCCGCCCGCAAGGTGGGCCGCACCGATCCCAACAACTATCACGGCATGCTGCGACTGGACTACAACCGGGCGCGCTCGCAATTGGCGGCCAAGAGCGGGCGGCCGGTCTCGTCGATTCGGCAACTGGTGGTGTGGGGGAATCATTCGCCGAGCATGTACGCCGACTACCGCTTTGCGATATCCAACGGCGACCGCGTCCAGGACCTGATCAATGATCCGGTCTGGAACAACGACGTCTTCCTGCCCACCGTCGGCAAGCGCGGGGCGGCGATCATCGAGGCGCGCGGCCTGTCCTCGGCGGCCTCCGCGGCCAACGCTGCCATCGATCACATCCACGACTGGGTCCATGGATCGGATGACTGGGTGACCATGGGCGTCGCATCGGATGGCTCGTACGGCATCCCGGAAGGCATCGTCTTCGGGCTGCCCTGCACCTGCCAAGGCGGCGACTATCAGATCATCCAGGGCCTGGAGATCGACGACTACAGCCGCGAGAAGATCGCCATCACGCTGAAGGAACTGACCGACGAGGCCGATGCGGTCAAGCATCTGCTGTAAGCGCCGGGCGCGCCGCTGTGGCGCGCCCGCCTTGCACCGCTGTTGTGCCATTGTGGCACTGGCCGGTGAAGAGGTCGTCCGCAAGCCGTCCTCCGCGTCGGTCAGGGGCATTGCCCGTCGAGCAGCGATCGCGCGGCTGGCTTGGCGGCTGCACCGGGCTGGCCCCGTCATTCACAGCTGATTCTGCGTCATCGGAAACCAAGGGCGCCGCGGGATGCTCTCCTCGGCCGCCCTTGAACACGACCTTCCGTACCGCGCAGCCGTTACGGCCGCCAGCCCTCAGCGCGGCGGCCGCCTGGTCTCGCGAAACCAAGGGCGATACTCCTCCATCCGAACGCGCTGCTCGGCGGGCGCCTGGCGACCACAGGTGGCATAGTCCGGCGTCGCTGGCGAGGCGCCCCAGCGGCGCTCGACACAGTCGTTGGGGTTATAGGCCAGCTCCAATGCCGGCCGGCGCTCGTAGAGTTCCCGCAGGCTCAGTCGCCAGGGGCTTGCGTCGCTGCGCATGTAGGTGATGAAGCGGTCATCGAGCCGGCGCTCGTGGAGCCGCCCGATCCGGGCGGCCGCCTCCTCGGGGTGCTCACCCTGGAGCACGAAGAGTTCCGGGTAGCGCTGGATGCGGGCCGGCAGCTCCGCGAGCACCCGCATCGCGATCAGCAGACGCAGGTCGCGCGAAGGCGTCGAATAGTCCTCCCAAGGGCCGACGGTCTCGAAGATCGCGGGTCCGCTGGGCATCGGTACCGTGGTGCCGGCACGGGTGCGCAGGTAGGCCTCGCCGTTGGCGACCGCGGTCAGGCGCGTCTCGAGTTGCTCCATCAAGGCCGCCAGGGTCGCCGCATAGGCGGGCTCGGGCGCGAGCCCCCAGGGATTGATGAGCTGTTGCATCCGGGCGTAGAAATCGACTGGCGCAAGGCTGGCCTGCGCCAGCGAGAACGCAGGCAGACCGGAGCGTCCGTCGAGTGCGCTGTTCGGCGGTTGGCGCCGCCCGGTGCCAATTGTCACCAGCGGCCGGAAGGCCTTGAAGCCGGCACCCGCGCTCGGGGTCTGGGCGAACAGGAAGGTGCCCTCCCAGAAGCGTTTGCGGGTCACCGAGTTGTCGGGCTGGGCATCGACCGCGAGCAGTAGCCCGCCCGCTTCGCCAGTCTGGGGTACCCACTTCGCCAGGATCAGGACATGCCCATAGGGGTCAGCGAAGATGGTCCCCGGCCACAGCGCCGAGCGATCCAGCGCGATCGGGTAGAAATCGGTCGCGTCGTCCTGCAGCCCGGTGCGGGCATTCCCGGAATGGACCACATCCATGATCCGCCGGCTGACCTCCCGGAACAGCGTCGCCGGTGCCGAGGTGCCGACGAAGCGGGCCTCCACCACCGGCGCCTGACAGGTCGGGGGACTGCTCCGGCTGCCGCGCGTGCAAGGCCGATAGGCAACCGGTAACCCGAGCTTCCAGGCGAAATAGGTCCGCAGGAAATAGGGCAGGTCGGCGCAGTCCGGCTCCGCGGCAAGCCGTTGATCCTCGCCCGCGCCGAGATAGTCGTAGAGCAGGTTGCGCGCCGGATCGCGGAGCACCGGCCCGAGCGAGTCGAAGCTCAGCGACTGTTCCGGCGGGGCATCGAACAGATGCTCGATCCAGGCCGAATAGAAGGCCTCGGCGGCCAAGTCCCATGTGCCGCTACCGCGGTCGCTGGTGCCCCCGCCCACCTGCACCTCGGTGCAGGCGACCACCTGGCCGTGCCGGGTCGCCTCGATCCGATGGGTACCGCCGACCGGTCCGAACCGCATCCCATACCAGCTCCAGGGCGGCCCCCCGGAGCGCACGGTGCGCAGGCCGATCTGCCGTCCGTGCGGATCGGTGATCAGGACCGCGTCGAGGTCGCCATCGGTGGCGATCGCGATGACCTGCAGGGGCTCATCCGGGCTGGGCTGCAGGGGCGTGGTCCAGATCCGCACCGCCTCGCCCTGGCGGCAAGCTGTTGCGGCCTGGGTGGTATGGGGCAGGGCGAGCCCGGTGCCGGCGAGGAGGCAGCACGCGAGCAACAGGCGGGGTCTCGGAGATGGCATGGTCACCCGACCGACGCAGTATGAGATGCCTTCAGTCTAGCTCGATCGCCGTGGGCGTGGACGCAACTTGCAATGGCGCCTTGGCCCATCGATCCACCCGGATCAACCGCGGCGCAGCGTGCCGCTGGGAGACGCGGGCTGTCAGGGCCGTCGCCTGCGGCAGAGAGACGCCGGTTACCAGGCAACGACGGCTAACACAACGACGTCGCCAGCGTATCTGACATGAATATGCGGAAGCTGGTGTCGCTTGTTGTCATTGAAGTACATGTAAACGATAAGGCCATAGAAGGCGGATCTGGAAGGCATCGTTCTGTTTCGCGTATGCGTCGGGCTGGCGGATTCGTTGGGCGTTTTTATTCAGTGAGTTCGGCGGGCGGGCGACCGATCCGGTCGCGGGTGCACCGACGCCGGTGGTTCGCCGCCCAGGGCTGCGGCGCGCCCTGCAACGCCAGCACGGTCGCGCCGGCCAGCGCCAGCAGGAACAGCAGCACGCCAGCCCAGACCGGTAGCAAGCACGTCAACCGCACCCGCAGCCCCCAGCCCCCAGCAAGCCCGACCAGCGCCGCTACGAGCAACGCGACTCGGGCCGGCAGCTGGTGGACCCACCGACCGGGCCGCCAGTCGGGTCCCTGGTCGAACCACCGATCGAACCCCCGGTCCATCCAGGCAGGCGCGCGTGTAGTCGGGCGAGATCCGTCAGGCGGGGGCGGGAGCGAGAAGCCGCTGTTTTCTTAAGGACCGCATCTCGCGGACAGCGTCCGCCTCAATCAGCCCGCTGCGGGCACACCCGCGCAACACCCCCGCCCGCACCTGCTCGCCAAGATGGCGCGATGGCCTCTGGGGTCAGTTCCGCCGCGGGCGGGAAGCACACGGCTTCCGAGCGACCGCCGGCCGATGCGCCAAGCTCAAACAGCGCCAGCCGCGGCGTCGATGACTTCCTGGCGGCGCAGCCGTCGTGGCGGGTGCTCGCAGATCTGAATCGGGCCAGTGCGCTCGGTCGCAAGCGGTTTCTGCCGCAATGGGCCGGCGCCGCGACCGACCCGTGACGCGATCGCGCAGCCAGTCGCCTGGATGAGCGATTCGAGGCGCGCCGAGCGCTGCCGCGCTCACGCCCGCACGCGGTGACGGCGGCGACCGCAAGGGACTAACATGTGCCCTGGCGAGCCGGTGCTCGCCCGCGCCACCTCACCGAGCACAACGCAGTATGAGCAGCATCCACTTCGTCGGCGGCGAGAAGGGCGGGGTCGGCAAGTCCGTCCTGGCCCGTCTGCTGACCCAGTTCCACATCGACCGCCAGCTTCCGTTCACCGCCTTCGACAGCGACCGCTCGCACGGCGCGCTGCTGCGGTTCTATCGCGACTACAGCCGGCCGATCGCACTGGATGACTTCGAGAGCGCCGATCAAGTGATGGAGGCCGCACTGAGCGCCGCGCAAACGGTGCTAGTCGACCTGGCGGCGCAAACCTCGCTGTCATTGCACCGGTGGGTCGAGCAGAACGACCTGCTCGAACTGGCCGGCGAGGAACAGGTCACCGTCGTCTTCTGGCACGTGCTCGACGACGGCGCCGACGGCATCGCGCTGCTCGACGCGCTGTGCGACCGTTACCAGGACGCCCCCCGCTATGTGGTCGCCCGAAACTTCGGCCGGGGCAAGGACTTCTCGGCCTTCGAGGCGGCGCCGGTGCGCGCACGGGTGGCCGCACTGGGCGCGGACGTGATCGATCTGCCGGAACTGCACCCGGCAACCATGCGCAAGATCGATCACCAGGGAACCAGCCTGTGGGCCGCCGCCAACAACCGCGAGTCCGGGCTCGGTCTGATGGACCGTCAGCGGGTCAAGGTCTGGATGCAGCGCGCCTATCAGCAGTTCGATCGGCTCGATCCGACGCTGTTCGTTGCTGCCACGGGCGGCGCTGTCGATGCGGCGCCCGCCCCGGTTTCCCCGCCGGCGCCGATGACGGCGCCGACGCCGACCGGCGAGACGGCCTGAACCCGCGGCGCGGGCGAGCCCAGCAGGGCGCGCCCGCGACCGCCGCCCCCTTGCAGACCGACGTCGATCCCAGGGTCCCGGTCGAGCCATGGTACAACCGATGCTCAAGGTCCCGCCGACGAAGAACACCCTGTTGTCGCTGAAGAAGCAGGTGCGCTTCCTGGCAGAGGGCCATGACCTGCTGGAGCGTCAGCGCAAACTGCTGACCCGGTTGGTCTACGGGCGCGTCGGCGAGTA
This sequence comes from Chromatiaceae bacterium, assembly GCA_007693535.1. Taxonomy (GTDB): domain Bacteria; phylum Pseudomonadota; class Gammaproteobacteria; order Chromatiales; family Chromatiaceae; genus Lamprobacter. Next base: position 3,422 of record REDK01000186.1, on the reverse strand, counting down.
TCGCAGCTTGTCGCGAGGCTGACTGCGGGTACCTGACCGGCGTGCCGCCAACCGTTGAGCCGGCTTGTGCGGTCCGCTGGGTGGTCGCACGTTGCAAAAAACATCGGCCAAGCCATTACGACCATCCAGCGCCCTCGCCATGACCATTCGAGCCCTTTACCGAGCCGCCAAGGTCCAAACGGCAGCCGCGCCGTACGACACGCTCCACCTCAAGGTCTTCTATCCGGCCGATGACCAGGCCATCGATGCAGCGGCACGCGAGTTTGGCCAGATTCCGCCCGAGACGCGCCGCGCTCCCTTTCCGGTGGTGCTCTTCTTCGGCGGTCTCAACTGCCACCCCGAGGGCTATCGCTGGCTCGCCATGTCCCTGGCCGAACGCGGGATCGTCGTTGTGACCTTCGCTTGGATCGCGCAGGACTTGCCCGGCATGATTGCACTGAGTCCCGGGCTCGATGCGAGCCGGCTGACGCCGGATGCCTATGGCGAAGGCCCCACCGCTGCAGCGCTGACGGCCCTGCTCTCAGCGCTCGCCGCGCTCCAGGCGGAGGGCCCGCTGGCTGGGCTGCTCGATCTGCAGCGGGTGGTGCTTGGTGGCCATTCCGCCGGCGGGCGCGTCGCCATCGAGAGTGCAAGCCGACGCTGCGCACCGCAGCTTGCCGGTGCCTTTGCCTACGCCGCCCACACGGCCGCCTTCGTCCAACTGGGCTTCCCGCCGGGCACCTTCCTCGCGCTGCCGGACGAGCTGCCGCTGCTGCTCCTCGGCGGGACCAACGACGGGGTCATCGCCAGCAGCGCGCAGCGCTACGGCACCGAATGGGCCGACGCCGCCACCCCGCTGCGGCGGACGCTCAGTGAGGCCATCGCCGGTGGTCGGCGTGACAGCTGGCTGCTGCTCATCGAGGGCGCCAACCACTTCGCGGTGACCGACCCATTCGACCCGACCACCGGTCGCGCCTTTCTTGATCAGCCGCTCGTCGGGCCGGCGGCGCCCATCCGTGCGCTCATCGCCGAGGCGGTCGGTCTCTTCCTGGATGCCCAGCTCCGCAACGATCCCGACGCCGGTCAGCGCCTCGAGCGCATCGCAGCGCATCCGCTGATCGCCTACGCCGAGTGCCGGTAGGCACTGTCCGGATCTTGTCCGTGTCTGGTGCGGGTGCAGGGATGCTGGCAGGTGCGATGAACGACTGGCTGTGGGGACGGCAGGTCGCTCGAGGTCACCTTCGAGGAAGTCCGTCGCCACCTCGGCGTCGAGACCCAGCGTCAGTGGAACGATCTGGCGATCGCACGCACCACGCCGATGCTGATGGCGCTGTTCTCGCTCGTCTGTCTCATGGTCTACCGGTGGCGCGAGCGCTGGGACACCCTGCCACGATCCGCGGCCTGGTATCTCAAGCCCCATGCCACCTTCTCCGATTGCCTGGCCCTGGTTCGGCGCATGATCTGGGCCGAGGAGAATGACGCCAACTCACGGTCCGAGGGGGAGATGGTCCTAATTTCGTCCAACCGACTCGATCGCCTGCTGGAACAGCTCGCGGCGACCGCCTAGATTGGCCAAAGTCGAGTTCAGTATACTTTCCCCGTAACTCCGTGTCCCGCCTGCCCGCTGTGCCCCGGAGTCGCGTTCCAGCGCTCGGCAACACGGCACTTCTGCTCCATCGAGAGGTCGCTGAGCGCCCAGATGGCGCGTTGACCGACCTTCAATCCACCGCTAGCCTGAACACCCGGGCGTCTCCAGACGCGCGGAGGCGGTTGGATTTCCTATCCGTTGTCTTAGGATCGCGGACTCGCGGCCGGGACGCTGGCGGCCCCGGCCGCGAGGCGCGTCAGTGCACCGACCGGCCGAGGAAGTCCGCCACCTTCGCAGTGCCTCCATCCTTGAACCGCAGCCTGTCGATGTGGTGGAGCGTATGAAAGGAGTCCGGACCGGAGAGTGAGAAGGACGCCCCGTCCTCGCTCTGCCACACTAGCATGTAGTCGCCGAGCCATCCCGGCAACTCCACCGTGTCTACGGCCTGGCTGCTGCCCCAGACGGTGTTCGTGCCGAGTCCCGGCCGGAACAGGTCGCCGCCGCCTCCGCCGTACATCTGGTCGTCGCGCACACCGTCGGCGTCGCCGGTCAGGATGTCGCGGCCCAGGCTCCCCCAGATCGGCATTCCCGGCACCTGAGCCGCGAGCGAGCCGCGCCTGCTCCAGCCGACCTGATGGTAGGTGTTATCCGCGCTGTCGCGGATGACGAGGTAATGGAAGCGCGCATTGGGGTCGTCACTTACCGCAGGCCGGAGCACAAGGTCGCGGCCCAGTCGCCGGATGGACTTTTTCCAGCCTGGCGGCAGGACCGCTCGATCGAACGCCGCACGCACGTCGGCCGCATCGCGCTCGCCTGACGCGTGCATGATGTACTCGTTGCCCCATTCGTCCGTGACGAAATAGCGGTCCAACGCGACCGAACCCCGGCCAGGTGCGGCGCCCCCGGCATACGCCCAGAACTTCATGTTCTGGCCCTTGTAGTTGACGGTCACCTTGACCACCCCGGGCGGTGGCGTGACCTCGAAGTTGCCGGCAAAATACGTGTTGATACTGGATGGTGGGTCATACGCCGCCGGATCGTAGGGCCATAGAGCGTTGATGGCCTCGGACATGGCGGCCCAAGTGTAGCCGTCCGGAGTCGTGATATAGGACGTGACACCGATGGGCGCGCCCGGAGAAGCCAGGAATGCCGATTCGTTGAACTGCAGGTTGCGCGTGGTGTTCTTGAGAAACGGCAGGCTCAATTCGTACGACGGCCAGACATCGTCCGGGACCGGATTGTCACCGGCGCTCTTATACGTCTGGACGGGTAAGTCGGGGCGACCTGACAACACCGAGGCGATATTGATGATCTCGCGGGCTTCTTCCAGGACGCGCCATTCCGCGGCTACAGGGCCGCTTGCAGCCAGTAGGGCGCCGGCGAGCAGGCAAAGAGCAGTTGCACGCATGATTCTGTCTCTCTGATTGATTTGCTGTTATCGGGCTACCAGCATCACGCCGGCGGCCGGGCGGAGGCCCCGAGACCGGAGGATGACTCAGCGTCAAGAGCATGCCCAGATCGCGCGCAGGTTTCCGTGACGCCCTCCGCCCTGGCCGGCTATCCTGCTGCGCTTCCCCTGAGCAACACACCAGACCACTTCCCATGAAAATCGAACAGAACCGGGTCGTCCGCTTTCATTACACCGAGACCGTGTAAGTATTCGTTCGCGCGATCGGGCGGCGCGTTCTCGCGTATCAGCGCACAGTAGCATGAGCAGGGCGTGATGGTGCAGTCCGAAGGCTGGGGTAGCGAAAACACTCTGCAAGACTACGGATCGACTCATGGAAGCGCTTGAGCACCCCGGGCGGATCTTCCAGCGGAGGCAGCGGCGTATGGGCACGTAACCATATCAATA
>REDK01000088.1 GCA_007693535.1 Chromatiaceae bacterium | reverse complement strand
TCTACCCACTAACAACGACAGGGCAAAATTCCGGTTTCTGCTGAACCAGCACACCAATACCCGCATGAGCCGCTGCACCCGCTTGCGATTGACTCTATGCCCTGGTTTCGCAAGCGCAATGACCATGCGCCGAATACCATAAAACGGCCGGCGCGTATACTCTGCGTCGATCAGCCGCAACAGCTCCAGGTCCACCTCGTCCAGGACTTCCTCGCGACGCGGCGCGTACAACCACGCGCGCACCACCCCCGCCAACTCGCACTGCCGGCTCACCGATAGCGGCTGCGACTGCCCTGGCGCCGGGCGCTCGATCCACTCCCGCCGCACACTCACAGGCTCAGTCCAGACTTTTTTTTCAGCCAATCCAGCTCGACCTTCAGCCGCCCAATCTCGCTGTAGAGCCGCTCCGTGTCACCCGGGCCCGCGTGCGCCTTCGGTCCACGCTTCTTCTCGAACAGGCTCTGCGCCTGCTCCTGGATCTCCCGCTTCCACTGCCCGACTTGCGCCGGGTGCACCCCGTACTCCTGCCCGATCTCGTTGATCGTCTTGACCCCTCGGATCGCCTCCAAGCCGATTTTCACCTTGAAGGCCGCCGTGTAGCTCCTGCGCTTCGCTTCACTCATTTTCCTACTGCCCCTTTCGGTTGGCAGGCAAGCTTAAACTACTGTCCGATTTTCGGGGTCCACCTTACAAGGGCCTGGCGGACAACGTCATCGCCACCCAGCTCGACAACCCGGACGAGTACACCTTCTTCGTTCTCGAAGAGGCGCGCTGGTCAAAGATCCACCTCACTGTGCCGTGGTCGTCGCCGGCACGCGACAAGCCAATCAGCGCGCACTGGCGCGCCATGCTCAGCGGCAGGTGAGCGGGCGCGATGCCGCGCCGCTTCTCGGCTTGGCGCCGTGGCGATGTTGGGTCTTTTTCAACCAGTCCACTTCGACCTGCAGCTTGCCGAATCTGCTGGGAGAGGCGATCGCGCTCGGCCTCACGGTGCGCCGCTTCCCGCTCCTGGCGCTGACGCTTCACCTCCGCCCCTGCCGAGGTGTCTCGCTCTCCCGTGCGGGACTGTCTCGCAGGCGGGTCCCCCCTGCGTCATCAGCGGTGCTGCGGCCGCGCTCAGCGCGCCCTGACTAGCGGCCGGCGCCGCGGCGGGGCTAGCCCGGCCAGGTCTAGCAGCCCGGTCAGCTCGTCCGGGGTCAGCTCGCGCCACTGGCCCGGCAGCGGGCGCGCGCCCAGTACCACGCTGCCGAATTGCACCCGCTTGAGCCGGCTGACCGCGCAGCCGACCGCCTCCCACAGTCGGCGCACCTCGCGGTTGCGGCCCTCGCGCAGGAGGACATGGAACCAGCGGTTGCTGGCACTGCCGCCGGCCTCCAGGATCTGCTCGAAGCGCGCCGGGCCGTCGTCCAGTTCGACCCCGGCCAGGAGTTGTGCGAGCGCCGTCGGCGGCACCGGCCCGTGGATGCGCACCGCGTACAGCCGCTCGACCTGGCGCGACGGATGCATGAGCCGGTTGGCCAGCTCGCCATGGTTGGTCACCAGCAGCAGCCCGGCGGTGTTGATGTCGAGCCGGCCGATCGTGATCCAGCGCCCGTCGCGGATGCCGGGCAGGTGGCGGAAAATGGTCGGGCGGCCCTCCGGGTCGCGGCGGGTGACCACCTCGCCCTCCGGCTTGTGGTAGGCGAGGACGCGCAGCCGCGGGTGCCGGCTGGCGCGCCGGTCCAGCGCGCGACCATCGACCTGGATGCGATCGCGCGGGCCGACGCGGTCGCCGAGTTGGGCCAGGCGGCCGTTGACGCGTACGCGCCCGGCCCGAATCCAGTCTTCCAGTGCCCGTCGCGACCCCAGGCCGGCCTCCGCCAGCACCTTCTGCAGGCGCTCCGGGGTGCCGTCTCCGGCGCTCGTCCCGGGGTCGGCCGGGCCGTCAGGACCCGCGGGGCCGCGGGTGGGGCGCTGGCGGCGGTTCATGCGGGTCTTCATTCAGGGTCTCCGGAGGGTTCATCCGTGCCCGGAGCGCCGGGGCTGGGGCCGGGGGTGGCTGGATCATTGGCGGCGCGGCGGGGCAGCAGGGCCTCGGCGGCATCGGTGCGGCGCCCCGCCGACCGCGCTGGGTTGGCCGCGGCAGCGCTCGGCGGGTGGGCCGCTAGCCCGGCCGGCTGCTGCCCTGGTGGTGGCACCGATACCGGATCGGGATCGGCGGCGGCCGACAGTGCGTCGGTCGCGAAAAAGGCCGGGTCACGCAGGGCTGCCAGCGGTGGCAGCTCGTCCAGTGAGCGCAACCCGAAATAGTCCAGGAAGCGCCGGGTGGTGGCATAGAGGGCCGGTCGCCCCGGCACGTCGCGATGGCCGACGACGCGCACCCATTCGCGCTCGGTCAGGGTGCGGATGATTTGGGTGCCGACGGCGACGCCGCGGATGTCCTCGATCTCGCCGCGGGTGATCGGCTGGCGATAGGCGATCAGGGCCAGGGTCTCCAGCAGGGCGCGGGAATAGCGTGCCGGGCGCTCCTCCCACAGCCGCGCGACCCAGGGGGCCAGCCGCGCGCGTACCTGGACCCGAAAGCCACCGGCGACCTCGACGATCTCCACCGCGCGCTCCCGATAGGCGTCCGCCAGGGCGGCAATGGCCGCTGCCACCGCGGCCCCCGCGGGGCGCTGCGCCTCCGGGTACAGGCCCTGCACCTGCTCGATACTCAGGGGGCCGCCGGCCGCGAGCAGGGCCGCTTCGACCACTTGCTCCAGGGCCGGTGGATCGGTTTCGTCGAGGGATGGGTCGATGGGATGCATGCGGGGCGGCTGCGGCGGGTGGGGGAGCGGGGTACCGAGCCGCTCCGGCGCGGACCAGCGGCCGGTCGTGGCGGGCTATTCGAAGATCTGCGGCTGGTCTTGCGGGTTTTGTGCCGGACCCTGATCGGCAGCGGTCGCGGGCGCGTCGGTAGCGTCCCGCAACTGCACATGGATGGGGGCGAAGGGCGCCGGCTGGATCAGGTCGAGCGTGGACGCCTTGATCAGCTCCAGGACCGCGAGCAGGCTGACTACCAGCCCGGCGCGGCCCTCGCCCCATTTCAACAGTTCGGCGAAGGAGACCAGGCCGCGGCCGTACAGGGTCTCCAGCAACCAGGCCATGCGCTCGCGCAGGGACAGCGACTCGCGCTCGACGCGATGACTGGTATAGAGATCGGCCCGCGCCAGAACCCCCTGCAACGCCAGCAGCACCTCGCGCAGCGCCACTGGCGGCGGCAGCCGCCGGACCTGGCCGGGGGGAATCGCGACGTTGGCCGGAAAGCTATCACGCCCCAATCGGGGCAGGGCGTCAAGGTCCTCGGCCGCCTGCTTGAAGCGCTCGTATTCCTGCAGCCGGCGCACCAATTCGGCGCGCGGATCGACCTCCTCGTCAGTCATGGTCGCGGGGCGCGGCAGCAGCATCCGCGACTTGATCTCGCACAGCAGGGCGGCCATCACCAGATACTCGGCCGCCAGCTCCAGGCGCAGGTCCTTCATCAGTTCCACATAGTCCATGTATTGGCGGGTGATGCTGGCGATGGGGATGTCCAGGATGTCCAGATTCTGGCGCCGGATCAGATACAGCAGCAGGTCCAGCGGTCCCTCGAAGGCATCGAGAAAGACCTCCAGGGCGTCCGGCGGAATGTAAAGATCCAGGGGCAGCACCAGCAGCGGCTCACCGCGGACGATGGCGAGCGGGGCCTGGTGCCCATCCGGGGCCGCCGCCGCTGGTCCGCGCGGATCGCCGCCAGCCAGGTTCATGGCTGACACCAGCGGTGCCGTTGTGTCGACGCCCCTGCCCGCGCCCGCTGCCCCTCCGGCGGCCACAGCGGCATCGGATCGGCCTCAGCCCTGGCGCAGCGACATCGCATAGCGCACCTCGTCCATGGTGTCGCGGGCCACATCGCGGGCATGCTCGCAGCCCTCGTTGATAAAGGCACGCACCACCTCCGGCTCGCGCTCCAGTTCGCGCGCCCGCGCCTGAATCGGGGTCAATTCGGCGCGCACCGCATCGATGACCGGCTGCTTGCACTCGAGACAGCCGATCGCGGCGCTGCGACAGCCCTGCGCGACCCAGTCGCGCACCTCGGTGTTGGAATAGACCTGATGGAAGCGCCACACCGGACAGACCTCCGGATTGCCGGGATCACTGCGCCGCACCCGCGCCGGATCGGTGGGCATGGTGCGCAGTTTGCGCTCCACCTCGGCGGGATCATCCCGCAGGGCAATGGTATTGCCGTAGGACTTGGACATCTTCTGCCCGTCGAGCCCGGGCATCTTGGCGGCCTTGGTCAAGAGCGGGCGCGGCTCCGGCAGGATCACCCGGCCGCCCCCCTCCAGATAGCCGAGCAGCCGCTCACGGTCGCCGATAGTGATATTGGCCTGCTCCTCCAGCAAGACCCGGGCCTTGTTCAAGGACTCCTGATCGCCCTGTTCCTGATAGCGGCGCCGCAGCTCGTCGAACATGCGCGCATTCTTCTTGCCCATCTTGCGCCGGGCCACCTCGGCTTTGGCGGCAAAGTCCGGCTCGCGCCCGTAGATATGATTGAATCGGCGGGCGACCTCCCGGGTAATCTCGACGTGGGCGACCTGATCCTCGCCCACTGGCACCAGGCCGGCGCGGTAGATCAGGATGTCCGCACTCTGCAACAGCGGATACCCGAGGAAACCATAGGTGGCCAGATCCTTTTCGCGCAGGCGCTCCTGCTGATCCTTATAGCTCGGCACCCGCTCCAACCAGCCGAGCGGGGTGATCATCGACAGCAGCAGATGCAGTTCGGCATGTTCGGGCACCCTCGACTGGATGAACAGGGTGGCGGTGCCGGCGTTGATCCCAGCGGCGAGCCAGTCCACGACCATGTCGAAACTGGCCTGGGGGATGCCGGAGGGATCCTCGTAATCGGTGGTCAGCGCATGCCAGTCGGCGACGAAGAAGAAGCACTGATAGGCGTGCTGCAGCTCGATCCAGTTCTTCAGCACGCCATGATAATGCCCGAGATGCAGGCGGCCGGTGGGGCGCATGCCAGAGAGGACGCGCGCATTGGATGCCAGGGGGTTAGTCAAGGGTCTTTTGCCTCAGGATCGGTCGGAAGCGGATGCGGACAGGATGGTCGCCGCTGCCGGTGGATGCATTGGCCCGGGGCGACGGCGGATGCGCACAGGGCTGGTCAGTCCCCCAGCGGGAAGTACTCGCGCACCAGGTCCGCGGCCGGCATCAGCGCCAGCGCACCGGTCACCACCGGGCGCAGCACATGGCCGAGCAGGCCGGGCGGGCGCCCGTCCGGCAGCAGCAACAGGGCCAGCAACAAGATCAGGCCGTAGGGCTCCAGGCGTGCGAATTGCGCCGCGAGCCGGCGCGGCAACAGGGCATTGAGGACACGCCCGCCATCCAACGGCAATAGCGGGATCATATTGAGGGCCATCAAGAATAGATTAATCAGCACCCCCACGACGCACATCTCCACGAACAGAATCACGAACCATTCCGGTAGGCTGGCAACGGTCAGCGACACCGCCAGCAGCTTGATGGCGAGGCCCCAGGCGATCGCCATCAGTAGGTTGGCGGCCGGCCCGGCCAGGGCCACCAGGGCCATATCCCAGCGCGGGTTGTGCAGGCGCCGCCAGTCCACTGGCACCGGTTTGGCCCAACCGAACAGCAGCGGCATGCCAAGCAGGGTCTTGGAGGAAAAGAAGATCAGCGCAGGGACCAGCACCGTACCCACCGGATCGATATGCCGCAGGGGATTGAAGGTGACCCGTCCGAGCAGCCAGGCCGTATGATCGCCGCGGCGGCTGGCGACCCAGCCATGGGCGGCCTCGTGCACCGTGATCGCCAACAGGACCGGCGGGGCAATGAAGAGGATCAGCAGCAGGGTATGCAGAATGGTATCCAAGTGGTGAGGTTCTCGAATGAGGGAATGATCTTGGCAAGGGTCGCCTGCAGGGCGCGGGAGCGGGTGCCAGCGAACCGGTTGTCGGCTGCAGGCCTGCAGCCGCGCGGCAATCACCAACCAAGTCGTATGACGCCCGCGCAGGAGGCTGGCGACGCCGCACTCACCCGATCTGCAGCGGTAGCAGTCATCGTCGACGGAACATCTGGCGAGACCCCCGGCCGCCGATCAGATTCATGGTAGCCCGACGCACCACTCAGGCGCCGGTCAGCCGCGCGGCATCGCCCTTGCCATAGCGGATGATCTCAGGTGGCTCCCGGGTCATATCGACCACCGTGGTCGGCTGCTTGCCGCAACTGCCGCCATCCAGGATCAGATCGACGCAATGGCCGATGGTCTCGCGAATCTCATAGGGATCGTCCAGCGGCTCGGTGTCACCTGGCATGATCAGGGTGGTACTCAGGATGGGCTGATCCAGTGTCGCCAGTAGGGCACGGCAGATCGGGGTATCCGGCACCCGGATGCCGATGGCGCGACGCTTGGGATGCAGGAGTCGGCGCGGAACCTGCTTGGTGGCGCTCAGCACAAAGGTATAGGGTCCAGGGGTCAGGGACTTGAGTTGACGATAGGCCTGATTATCGATGCGCGCATAGGTGGCGATCTCCGAGAGGTCACGACAGACCAGGGTGAAGTTGTGCTTGTCGCCGACGCGCCGGATCAGCCGGATGCGATCCAGCGCCGCCTTCTCGCCAAGCTGACAGCCCAGGGCATAGGACGAGTCAGTCGGATAGACGACCACGCCGCCGGCCAGGAAGACCTCGACCGATCGCGCGATCAGGCGTGTCTGTGGATCTTCGGGATGAATGCTGAGCAGTGGTGCCATGTGGTTGAACGGACAGGGCCAGGACAGGGCCGGGCGCAAACCGGACGGGGACGGAACCGGTGGCGCAGCGCGGCCACCGTTGCGCCGGCGTGCTGCCGAGTCGGGGCACCCGGCCGATCGAGGCGCGGCGGGTGGACAACGCTGGCGCAGCAACCATGCCGGTACCACTCACCGGTACCACTCAGGCAACCGCGGCGGTAGCCAGCGGGGCGAAGCCCGGGAGTGACCAGATGGGGGTACAGCCGTCCGGCAGCGGAGCCAGGCGCCCGAGTTCCACCCAGGGGTTGTCCGGACCGTGATAGTCGGAGCCGGCAGAGGCCAGCAGCCGATGCTCCCGGGCATGGCGGGCATAGACGAAATAATCATCGCGGCTATGGCTGCCCGAGACCACCTCGATGCCGCGCCCACCGCACTCGCGGAACTCGCCGATGAAGCGCCGCAGCTTGGCGGCAGCGAACTTGTAGCGGGCCGGATGGGCGATCACCGCCTCGCCGCCAGCAGCGCGGATCCAGCCGATGGCGGTGGGCAAATCGACCCATTTGCCGGGAACATGCCCCGGCTTGCCTTCTACCAGAAAGCGTCGAAAGACCGCGCGCAGGTCGGTCGCGGCCCCGCGCTCCACCAGGAAGCGGGCAAAATGGGTGCGCCCAATCAGGGTGCCATTGGAATGCGCGCGGGCGCCTTCGAGGGCGCCCGGAAAGCCTGCCTGCGCCAGTCGCCGGCCGATCTCGGCGGCACGCCAGGTGCGGTATTCCAGTAGCTGCGCAAGCCCTGACGCCAGGGCCGAACAGGCCGGATCAACCCCCAGACCGACGATGTGCACGGTGCGCCCGCCCCAGGTGACCGAGACCTCGACGCCGGGGATCAGCCGGATGCCGCAGCGAGACGCGGCGGCGGTCGCCGCAGCCAGGCCGGTGGTGCAATCGTGGTCGGTGAGGGCGAGGACATGCACCCCGGCGGCAGCGGCCCGCTCGACCAGTGCGGCAGGCGCGAGGGTGCCATCGGAGGCGGTTGAGTGAGTATGCAGGTCGTAAGTCATCATCGCAATATTCTAACGGATTCGTACGATCGTTCCCCGCGCAGGCCGGCGCGACGGCGGCGCGCAACGCTGCTAGACTCCGCGGGCGCTAGGCAGGCAGCGCACCCGGCGGGCTGCCTGGCTCTGAGTTGGAGGGCACGGCGTAGGGGTCGGCGGCGGGTCCTCAAGACACCCCGCCAACGGGTCTCATGCGATCGGATCGAGGTTGGGCCGGCTCGGCCCCAGACCTGCCGGACCCGTAAAGAGACCTGCTAGACCATCGGATCACCGCCGACGCCCGGTCCCAGATCGATCCCCGAGGCCAATCCCTGAAGACCAGTCGCCCGGGCCAACCCCACTGTGGTAACCCCCTGAGCGGCGCGACCCGAGTGCCTGCTGGGGCGCGCCTCCGGGGCTGATCGCGCAGCCACCGGCGTTGATCCTTGCCCGAGTCCAACCCCTTCAGTCCACCAGCAAGCTTTCCGCAGCAAGCCCGGATGAAATTCCTCGCCGACCTGTTTCCGATCATCCTGTTCTTCGTCGCCTACAAGCTCTACGGCATCTATATCGCGACCGCGACCGCCATCCTCGCCGCCTTGCTGCAGACGAGTTGGTTCCGTTGGCACCGTGGCCGTTTCGAATCGATGCACCTCACCACGCTGGCACTGCTGGTGCTGTTCGGAGGGCTAACCCTACTGTTGCGTGACCCGATCTTCGTGATGTGGAAGCCAACCATCGTCAACTGGCTGTTCGCGGTTGCCTTCCTGGTCAGCAGCCTGCTCGGTGGACGGACTCTGGTGGAGCGCATGCTGAGCCAGGCGATCGCAGTGCCGACAGCCATCTGGCGCCGGCTTAACTGGGCCTGGGCCGCGTTCTTCGGTCTCCTGGGCCTTGCCAATCTCTACATGGTCTATGTCGGCAGCGGCTACTTTGGCGCCCGCACCGACCTGATGGCTGCCACCGGCAGCCGCGACGTGGATCTCAGCCGATGCGCCGAACTCTTCACCGGCAGCCAGCTCGCCCTGTGCCAGGGCGCTCAGGCCGGCGAGGCTGCCTGGGTCAACTTCAAGCTGTTCGGTATGATGGGGTTGACGATCCTGTTCGTCATCGTCCAGGCCTTTTACCTGGCCCGACACAGCGCTGACATCGACAGCGAAACCCCCGCCCATCCACCGCCGGAGCCCAACTGAGTGCTGTACGCCATCATCGCCCGCGACCTTCCCGACCGCCTGGCCGCCCGCCGCGCTGCTCGCCCCGCCCATCTGCAGCGGCTGCAGGGGCTGCAGGATGCGGGGCGGCTGGTGCTGGCCGGTCCACACCCGGCCATCGACACCACCGATCCCGGTGAGGCTGGCTTCACCGGCTCGCTGGTGGTGGCGGAATTCAGCGATCTCGCCACTGCCCGCGCCTGGGCCGAGGCCGATCCTTATGTCGCCGCCGGGGTCTATGCCGAGGTACTGGTTAAGCCCTTTCTCAAGGTGCTGCCGGCCTGAGGTCCGGGCCCAACCGAAGGGCCCAGCCGGCGGCACCGCGGCCGCGCCAGCCTGGCGCACCGCCTATTCGACAACTAAGCAATGGAATCCGTAACGATGAGACCTGACAAGTCCAACCGCTTCCCAAATGCCCGCTCGCTGGCCCTGACCCTGAGCCTGGGCCTGACCCCGCTGCTGCTGCCGACCGCGGCCCTGGCCGAGGGCCCGGCGCCAGCGCCCGGCGATGGGACCCTGATCGCGACCATCAACAATCAGCCCTACAGCCTGGATGTCTTTCGCGCCTTCTATGCCGAGCGCCTGCAGCAGGTGCAACAGGCCGGCGGCCAGGACTCGCCGCAACTGCAAGAGCTTGCCTTCAACGAGTTCCTGAACCTGGTTGTGGCCTCACAGGAAGGCGAGCGGCGCCAGTTGGACTCCAACCCCGAGGTGCAGGGGGCACTGGAGATGCAGCGCATGCTGGTGCTCTCTTCGGCGGCCCTGCAGCAGATCGCCAACGAGTTCGAGCCCAGCGACGCCGATTTGCGTGCCGCCTTCGATCAATTCGTCGCCCAGGCCCAGCGCAATGAGTATAAGGCCCGCCATATCCTGGTGGATGAGCGCGACAGCGCACTCGACCTGATCAAGAAGCTCGACAAGGCCAAGGGCAAGGGCTTTGAGAAACTGGCCAAGGAGCACTCGATCGCCAATGCCGATCAAGGCGGCGACCTGGGCTGGGTCGATCCCCGCAACATGGTGCCACCGCTGGCCAATGCCATTTCCGGGCTGGAGCCGGGCCAATACACCCAGCAGCCGGTGCAGACCCAGTTCGGCTGGCACGTCGTGCTATTGGAGGAGACCCGGACGGCCGAACCGCCGGCCTTCGATGAGGCCAAACCTGCCTTGGAGGCAGCCTTACGCCGCCAGGCGGTGGCCGAGCAACTGAATCAGATGCGCATGGATGCCGAAGTAGACCTCAACGAGACCATCGTGCGCATTCGCGAGGACGCGGCTGCCGACGGCGAATAGCTGGCACCGTAATCAGTCGGGTCGGCATGGCCTGACCCGACCGCGGCGCCCGCAACCATCGCCGTCGCCGCGATGCCAGACTCGGCAGACGGCACAGCCGGTTGCCGCCTGAGCAGTGGACGCACTCCCCAGACAACTGCAGCATGCTGCTTCTGCATGACCCCAGTCAGGTGGGTTCTCCAGGACGAGACCATTAGGGTGAGACCGTTAGGGGGGGCAGGCGCTATTGCTGTGGATGACACGACTGCCGAGGGCCTGCAAGGGGCGGGCATTGCCGCCGATCAGCCCAGCCAGTCGGTCGAGTTCCTCGGGCAGAACCTCCACCGGCGTGGCCATCACGTACCAATGAACCCCCTCAGTACAAGGCGGATGAGTCAGCGATCCCTCATAGGTGAAATAGTCCTTGCGAGCGGGTAATAAGAATAGCGGATTGATCCCGATGTTGCGCCCGTAGAACTGGGCGCCGGCCTGGGCTGGGGCGTGCTCCAGGATGCGGCTCAGGGTCTGGTTGCTGCGGCGCCCGCGCTGGACCGGCACCGCGACGACGGCAATATCCCCGCGGTTGTTGCCATGGACGAGCTGCACCTCGGCCGCAGCGATGCGGCCATCGAGGGCGTGCTCACCAGGTACATGGAAACGCACCTCGACCAATTCATAGCTGAGCCCGGCAACTACCAGGTAACTACCGCGATCGTAACCCAAGCGCAGCACCGGGCCGTCATTGCGCACCAGCAAGGTGCTGCTGCGGTAACGAAAACGCAGGGGCTCGCAGGCACTGTAAATCACCCGATCGCTGTCGATGGCCACCGGTGATTGGCGCTCGCCGTGGGTGCAAAGGGCATAGGCCGGCATCAGCCCCCCCCAGTGGTCAGGCCCGTCATCGACACCGTACGACCAAGGAGCGGGCTGGTTGCCAGTCGCCTCGGGCAGCGCCTGCTGCCAGGCGACCGCTAACGGGCTGAAAATGGCCAAGGCCAGCGTGAAAGCCGGCATCAGGGCCACGGCCGGACGTGGCGCCCATCGGCGGGGCTGCCGCGGGCAGCTGGGCGCGCTTGCCAACGATGGTGACATCCGGATACCACGCCGGATCAGGCCGGGGCTTGCAACCGCAGTGCGATCCAAGCTCAGACCAGGGCTCAGATCCGGGCTCAGCCTGGAGGCCGGCGCTGCCGGTGCGATCGAAAGCGGACCGATCGGCATCTTCAATGGCCGTCGGGACCCTTTCCGCGCCCCTTCAGACCCCGGGTCAGGCCGCTGATGGGGACGACCTGGGCCGCTTGCGGCCGATCGGCATAATGGGGCCGCTCGCCGCCGCGCCCATCGCGATCGGCCAGCTCCTTCTCCCGCGCCGAGATCAGCCCCAGACACTGGCGCACGTCCTCGATGGTGTGAGCCGATAGCGGATGGCGCATCCCAGGCGGTGGGGTGACATCTTTGATGATCGCTGCCAGGGTCTTGCGCATGGCGATCAGGATCTGTTGCTCTTGACTGAGTTCCGGGCTGCGTTCTGGCATGAGGCTGGTCCTGGGTCGGCGAGAAAGGCGATAGTAGCAGTAGTCACGGGCGGGAAGTCGGGCTCGCTGGCAGGAATTACCAGCCAGGGGCCGGGGCAGACACTGGGGCAGACCCTTGGGTAGAACGGCGGGGCAGGCCGCTAGCTGGCACGAGCGAGCGGTATGCGTCAGCCAGCCGCATCGAGCATAGCCCAGAGTGCGTCCTCGTCGAGGATGCGGATGCCAAGGGCCTGCGCCTTGTCCAGCTTGCTGCCGGCATCGCGGCCGGCGATGACGAGATCGGTCTTGCCGGAGACGCTGCCGGCGACCTTGGCCCCGAGCGCCTCCAGCCGCGCCTTGACCTGCTCCCGGGGCTGGCTAAGGGCGCCGGTCAGGACCAGGGTGGTGCCGGCCAGCGGTGCCGGGGCAGCGTCACCGCTGAACGCCCCCGCCGCGGGGGCTGGCACCGTCCAAGTGATGCCGCCGATGGCCGGGTCGCGCAGCTTGGCGATCACCGCGCGGTTATGCGCCTGGGCGAAGAAGGCGAGGAGGTGCTGGGAGACCACCGGGCCGACCCCCTCGACCACGCTGCTGGTGCCGGCACGGAGCTGCTCGACGCGGGCCTGG
Source organism: Chromatiaceae bacterium (assembly GCA_007693535.1). GTDB lineage: Bacteria > Pseudomonadota > Gammaproteobacteria > Chromatiales > Chromatiaceae > Lamprobacter. Next base: position 5,465 of record REDK01000088.1, on the reverse strand, counting down.
CGCAGGGCCACGATGGTCGGGAAGCAGGCAACGATGCGCCCGGCCAGTGCCCGTCCCAGGCCGCGGATGCGAAGGCTAGCCAGCCAGTCGGCCAGGCCCTCCGGCGTTGCCGCCGGCGGGCTGTCCCCGGGATGGGCGGCTAACCAGTCCACCAGCGCGGCGGCAGTCTTGAGGCCGACCCCTTTGATTCCGCCGGTCTGTAACAGGTCGTCGCGGCGGGCCTGCAGGAGGGCATCAAAGTCGCGGAAATGGGCCGCTAAGGCCGCCGCTGTCGCCTCGCCCACCTCACGGATGCCGAGCGCGTAGATGAAACGGGCCAGGGTCGTGCGCCGACTGCGCGCCAACGCCGCCAGCAGATTATCGGCCGAGCGCTCGCCCATACGCTCGAGCCCGGCCCAGTCGGCCTGGGTCAGCCGATAGAGATCAGCCGGATCCTGCACCAGGCCCTGCTCGACCACCTGATCGATCAGCTTTTCGCCCAGACCCTCGATGTCCATGGCCCGTCGCGAGGCGAAATGGCGCAGCGCCTCGCGGCGCTGGGCACCGCAATAGAGCCCGCCGGTGCAGCGGGCGACCGCCTCGCCCTCGACGCGCAACACATCGGACCCACACACTGGGCACCGCGCCGGCAAGGTCACCGGCAGCGTCCCTGGCGGGCGCCGTTCCGGCAGCACGCGCACCACCTCCGGGATCACGTCGCCGGCCCGGCGCACGTAGACCGTATCGCCGACCCGCACGTCTTTGCGCCGCACCTCGTCGATATTATGCAGCGTGGCATTGGCAACGGTGACCCCGCCGACTTGAACCGGACGTAGCCGTGCCACCGGGGTCAGGGCGCCGGTGCGCCCGACCTGGAAGGCCACTGCCGCGACCTGCGTCAATGCCTCCTGTGCCGGGAACTTGAAGGCCACTGCCCAGCGCGGGGCGCGGGCGGCGAAGCCGAGGCGCTCCTGATCGGCGCGCCGGTTCACCTTGAACACCACGCCGTCGATGTCGTAAGGCAGCGCGTCGCGGCGGGCAGCCAGCTCGGCATGATAGGCGATGCAGGCCTCTACCCCGCTCAGCAGGCACCGCTCGGGCGAGACCGGCAGGCCCCAGGCAGCGAGCTGGTCGAGGCTTGCGACATGGGTGCCAGTCCAGGGCGGGGGCGGTGCAGCGATGGCCCCGAGGCCGTAGCAGAATAGGTCCAGCCGGCGGCGGGCGGTGATGCGCGGATCGAGCTGCCGCAGGCTGCCGGCGGCGGCATTGCGGGGATTGGCGAATGGCTTGCCGCCGCTGCGTCGCGCCTGCTCGTTGAAGGCGCGGAAGCGGGCATGGGTCAGAAACACCTCGCCGCGCACCTCCAGTTGGTCCGGCCAGGGCTGACCGCTGACCGGACGCAGGCGCAGCGGCAGGCTGTGGATCGTGCGCACCTGGGCAGTCACGTCCTCGCCGCGCTGGCCGTCGCCACGGGTGGCGGCGCGGGTTAGTAGGCCATCCTCGTAGAGCAGGCTGATCGCGAGCCCGTCGAGCTTGGGTTCGGCGGCATAGACCACCGTCTCCTGCCCGAGGCCGGTGCGCACGCGGCGGTCGAATTCGCGCATCTCCGCGGCGTCCAGGGCATTGTTGAGCGAGAGCATCGGCAGCCGGTGGGGCACCTCCGGCAGGCTGCTCAGGGGCGCACCGCCAACCCGTTGGGTGGGTGAGTCCGGGGTCGCCAGGGCGGGGTGGGTCGCCTCCAGATCCTGCAATTCGCGCAGCAGGCGATCGTATTCGGCGTCCGGGATCTCCGGATCATCGAGCACGTAGTAGCGGTAATTGTGGTGCTCCAGCTGTTGCCGCAGCAGCTCGGCGCGCTGGCGCACCGGGGTGGGGACGATCACGGCGGGACTCCGGCAGGACAGAAGGGGCTGGAGGCTAGGACCGGCGCCGGCAGGGACACCAGGATGAGCGCGCGGGAGAGGCACCAGCAGCGGCGAGGTCCAGCCACCTGCCTGCGCGGCCGGTCGGCTGCCAATCAGCGCCAACCTGCACGCCCAGCTTGCACGGCGGGGGGCACCCGGCGGGCGGCCTAGTCGGCGTCGTCTGCCAGTGCGTCGGAGTCATCCCGAATCTGGGCACGGACCCGAGCCCGCATCAGCCGCAGCTGTCGGTCGTCGAGCACCGAACGATCCTGCTGCTGGAGCACGCCGCCCAGTTCATCAGCCAGCCCGGTCGCCACTTCGATCAGCTCGTCGAAGACCAGCAGGTCGCTCGGGGTGCCGGAAAGCTGGGCGAACAGGGCTACTCCACGGGTGCGGAAGTCGCGCATAGCGGCAAACGGAAAGGTGCCAGGGGTGACCAGGTTGGCCATGCTGAATCGGGCCACGCGGGTCCCGCCCTCGACCTTTTGGCGATGAAAGATGCCCATGTCGCCGGGAACCAGGCCATGGCTCTCCGCCGCCGCGAGGAGTCGGTCACCGGGAAACGGTCGCCCTTCGGCGACCACGTAAACCTGCACAATCATCCCGACCGCTGCCTGCGGACCGGCGCCAGCAGCCGCCGTGGCGGCCCGCCCGCTGGCTGCATCGGTGGTGCGGCTAAAGGCCGGTTCGCGGCGGCCGGTCTCACGCCGGTATGCCCCCATGGCGGCGGCCGGTGCCGCATCCCCGAAATGCTCGTCCTGGTCGTCGGCGTCGTCGTAATCGTAGTCGTCGGCGCCGTAATGGTCGGCACCATCATCCATGTCGTAGTCGTCCCCATACAGGCGCCGCATCCGGCGCCGCTCCCACAGGTACAACAGGAGCAGCAGCACAGCGCCGACGAGGATCAGGATAATGCGCAGCGTGGTGGCATCCATTCGGGTCAATGCCTTCGCAATGAGTGGGACGCGTCTGAGTATATCAGCGGCCTGCGTGACCTGGGGGGTTCCCTGCCAGCCGGCCGATGGTACTCGCTACGCCGGACACCGACGGCTGGACGAGCGCCGGCGCCGGCGGGTGCGTCTAGGGTGCCGATGCCGGGGTGGCTGGGCTGCAGTCGCCCCGGTTGACCCGGGTGCAGTCGTTCCCGCCCGTCGGCGCTTTCCTTGACAACGGAAATCATTGGTCTAGCATTCGGTCATACATGGGGTTACAGCGTATAGATCGGACAATACTTTAATGTTTGGGGTAGGCTCGGTGCAGAGGGTGGGGGCCCTCTTGGGGGTGCTGGCGTTGCTGCTGAGCGGTTGCGCCAGCTCCCCCAAACCAAGGGTTTTTCACGTCGGGGGAGAGGCTTTCGATCTGACCGGCCTTAGTCCGGCCCGCGCGGAGGTAGTCATCGCGGGCCTGTCGCAGATCGGCACGCCTTATGTCTTTGGCGGTTCCGAACCAGGCCGGGCGCTCGATTGCAGCGGCCTGACCCGCCACGCCCACCAGGCCGCCGGGCTGGAGATCCCGCGGGTCTCCACCGCTCAACAGGCAGCGGCAAGACCGCTGCGGGATGATCCCAAACCCGGCGACCTGGTGTTTTTTCGTACTGGTCCCAACCAATATCACGTCGGCCTGATGGTCGATCGGTATCGCTTCGTGCATGCATCGACTTCCCTGCGGCGGGTCCACCTCGCCAGCCTCGACAACAGCTACTGGCGCCAGCGTTACCTCGGTGCCGGCACCTACCTGCATTAGCCAGCCCTCGGTCCGCCGCTGACGCGCGGTCGCCAGCCTGGCAACCGCGCGTTAACGGTCGTGCTAGCCGTACGATCGCCGCCAGCGATGTTCACTCGGCCGTCAGCGGCCTGCCCGGGGCCAACCCCGCCTCCAGCAGCCCGGCCGCGGCGCGCCAGCGGTTGACAATGGCACAGAACAATTCGGCGGTCTTCTCGGCGTCATAGATGGCCGAGTGCGCCTCACCACTGTTCCAGTCCAGACCGGCTGCCTGCACCGCCTTGGCCAGCACGGTTTGCCCGTACATCAGCCCGGCGAGGGAAACGGTATCGAACACGCTGAAGGCGTGAAAGGGGTTGCGCTTGATGTTGGCGCGCTCGATGGCCGCCTTGACGAAGCCCAGGTCGAAGTGGGCGTTGTGCCCGACCAGGATCGCGCGGTTGCAGCCATGGGCCGCCACTGCCTTGCGGATCGGGCCCAGGATCTGCTCCAGGGCCGCACGCTCGGGGATGGCATCGCGAAACGGATGGTCCGGGTCGATCTTGTTGAAGGCCAGCGCACGCGGGTCTACCTCGGCGCCGAGAAAGGGCAGCACATGGCAGGCATGGGTGGGTCCAGGGCGCAGCCAGCCGTCGCCGTCCATCCGAATCACGATGGCCGCGATCTCTAGCAGGGCATGGCGCTGGGCATCGAAGCCGGCCGTCTCGACATCGATCACCACCGGCAAAAAGCCGCGGAAACGGCCGGCGATGCCACCAGCAATGGGTGGCTCGGAGTGGGGTTCGGGGAGATCTGCTGGCCGCATCGGGAGAGCATAAAAGGCGCGGCCGCAAAAGCCAAACGTGCCTGCTGTCGGGGCGAGCCCGAGGCTCCTGCCAACCCCCTCGTCTAAGGCCACGGAGATCGCCGCTCGGCGGCCATTGCTGCAGGGATGGCTGTGCTAACATCCCTGGTTGCGGTGTCATCTGGATCGAGGGTTCCATGTTCTACGCGCCCGAGCGCTTGCCGGTCTTATTGTCCGGACTGCTGCTGTGCTCCCTCGTCGGCACGGGCTGCAGCAGCACGCCGAAGGAGTACCGGGATCCGCGCGACCCGTTCCAGCCCTTCAACCGCGCCGTCTTCCATTTCAATACCGACTTCGACAACGCCTTCCTCAAGCCGGCGGCGCGCGGCTATCAGGCGATCACGCCGGAGCCGGTCAACCGCAGCATCAGCAACTTCTTCCGCAACCTGGCGGATGTCCCCTCGGCGGTCAACAACGCCCTGCAGTTCAAGCTGTCGCGTGCCGGCAGCGATGTCGGCCGGGTGCTGATCAATACCACGGTCGGGATCGGCGGCCTGTTCGATGTAGCCACCAACATGGGCCTGCCGAGCTACAAAGAGGATCTGGGCCAGACCCTGGGCTATTGGGGGGTTGGCCCTGGTCCTTTCCTGATGGTGCCGGTCCTCGGGCCGAGCAGCGTGCGCGACGGCATCGGCGATATCGGCGATGCCTTCATCCACCCGCTGTTCCACCTTGACAGCAATGAAACTGTCGCCGGCCTGCTGGCGCTGCGGCTGGTGGACCGGCGCGCCGATCTGCTGGCGGCTGGGGAGATCCTCGACGCCGCCGCCATCGACCGCTATGCGTTTCTGCGCGACGCCTATCTACAACGGCGGCGGGCGCTGGTCTACGACGGCAATCCACCCGATGACGACCTGTTCGGCGACGACCTGTTCGACGACGATTGGGAATGATCCTGGCCCGCCACCTGAATCCGCCAAGGTCGCCGATGGGGTCGTACTGCAGCGCGCGTTTGCTGCAGACGGATAGGTAATCCAAGCCGCCCTGAGGGTCTAGCCCGGCGCTGAGGCAGGACG
>REDK01000183.1 GCA_007693535.1 Chromatiaceae bacterium | reverse complement strand
CGCGCCCGCCCCAGCGCGCCAGCCGCCACAGCAGCCCGGCCGAGGCGGCTACCGCCAGCCCGACCCCGAACACCCCCAGCCCCGGCGCCAACCCGCCCAGCGGCGCTGCCACCTGGCCGGTACCGAGGATCAGCCAGGGGAAGCCGGTGAATAGCCAGCCGCGCACCCATTCCAACAGCACCCAGACCCCCGGCAGCACCAGCAGTGGACCCACCCAGGACGGACGTCCCGCGGGCGGCTCCAGCCAGCGGATCAGCCAGCCGGCCAGCGCATAGAACAGGGCCAGCAGGGCCACCAGCAGCACCATCAGGATGTTGGCCGCCGGGGCCGGCAGGTTGCCGAACTCGTTCAGGCTGATGCGGATCCAGAACACCCCGCAGCCGAAAAGGCCAAGGCCGAACAGCCAGCCCAGCAGCAACGCCGTCCGCGGTCCCTGGCCGCGCAACACCTGATAGAAAACCGCCAGGGCCAGCACCGATACCGGGGCCAGGCCGAAGGGGGCGAACGACAGCACGGTGGCAGCCCCAGCGGTAGCGGCGAGCAGGGCTGCCAGCGGCAGCGCCAGTGGCTCGGGCAGCGACCAGGGGACGGAGTGCGACAGGGAGTGCGACAGGGCCTGCCAGGCGCGCGCCAGGCGAGAACCAGGGGCAGGGTGAGTGGGCGGCGCCATCGGGTTCAGTCGTAGCGCTCGTCTTTCCAGCGCCGCAGGGCAGTGAACACCGCGGTAGGATCAGCAAGCGGATGTCCGGCAAAGTCGGCGGCAGCGGCGATCACCGCCGGCTCGCTGGTACGCAGGAAGGGATTGGTGGCCAACTCCAGGGCGAGCGTCGAGGGCACCGTGGGCTGCCCGGCGCGGCGCTGGCGCGCGGCCGCAGCCGAGCGGTCCAGCAGGGCCGGGCTGTCCGGCTCGACCCAGCGGGCGAAGCCGAGGTTGGCCAGGGTGTACTCATGGGCACAGTAACAAAGAGTAGTGGCCGGCAAGGCGGCGATGCGCCGCAGCGAGGCGGCCAATTGCGCGAAGGTGCCGTCGAAGACCCGCCCGCAGCCGGCGGCGAACAGGGTGTCGCCGCAGAAGAGATTGGCGTCGCCCAGATAGGCGATGTGGCTGGCGGTATGGCCGGGTACGGCCATCACCTGAAAGTCGGTGGTAAAACCCGGCAGCCGTACCTGCTCGCCCTCCCCCACCACCCGGGTCAGGGCGCGGATCCGCCGGTCGGCCGGTCCGGTGATCAGCAGGTCTGGCCAGACCTGGCGCAGTTCGTCCAGCCCGCCGATATGGTCTTGGTGATGATGCGTGACCAGCACTGCGGTGAGGTCCAGACCACGGGCGCGGAGGGTCTCGATCACCGGGTCGGCATCGCCCGGATCAACCACGGCGACACCAGAGCCGGGCGGCTCCTGCAACAGCCAGATGTAGTTGTCGTCGAAGGCGGGAATGGGTTCGATGCTAAGCATGACAGGCGAAAGTGCAACGGGGCCGGTGAGAGGGGACCTGTGCCCGTGACCAGGTACGCGGGCCGGACGCTGGAGCCGATGGCGCTACGCGGCAGCTTAGGGTCTCAGCCGCCGAGCGCAAGCCCCCGGCCGGTCATCCCGGCCGCAGTGGCGGACCAGCGACCGCAGCGACGGCCGCAAGGCCGTGGTTTTAACCTAGAAGCGGCAGTTGAACGGCCCCCAGGGTGCGTCCCGCCGTCCGGCAAGGCACAACGAGGCGCAAGAGTGATCTATTCCAACGCGTTGTCACGCAGCCGGGCGCCGCGCGGGGCGTGCCCCCTGGTCGGGATCAGGGGGCTGTCGCGACCCGCACCGGAAAGGTGATCTCGAGGCGAGCGCAGAATCCCCAACCAGTCAATCACTTGCGTGATGCACGAAGCAGTCAACTGCCGTTTCTAGGTTTTAGGATCACCCGCCATCATCCGAGAGACGGCCGTTGACCGCTTCGTTGGTAGTGCCGCTTCTAGGCTCATTGGTCGCCGGGCGCGATCAACTCGGCTAATGCCAGGGTCTTGCCGTTAATGGTGAGCAAACCATCGCCGAGTAACAGGAGCGCCCCCAGGCGTCCCTCTCGCGGCACCAGCCAACGGTTGCGGATCAGCGCCCCCAGGGCCGCATCGGCCGCGTCACTGACCTCGGCCTCAAGGTCCGCCGGCAGCACCTCCAGCGCAACCCCCTGGTGCGCGAGTTCAGCGCGCACGCGCTGGCGCTGCTGCGCGCCGATCCAGCGCGCAAGCAGCGGCTGGGGCACCAGGATGTGCCCCTCGCCGACCAGCCGATCCAGCCAGAAAACAGGCTGCAGATAGGCAGTCAGAGGCGGCACCTGGCGGAGGTCTACCGGGACCGTCACAGGCACCAGCCGCAGATCCAGCCGCACGCTAAGCGGACCGTCGGCGGTCTGCAGTTCCAGTTCCTCCAGGCTCAGGGCCGGACCCGCGGACAACAGTGCTGGAACCTGCTCGGTCAGCAGCCCGACCAGGGCAAAGCCATAAAGCGACCCCGGCAACCGGCGTGCCGCCAATTCGCGCTCGGCCGCGATCAGGTCGCGGATCGCCGGGGCATGCAAGCGATCGAGCCGCAACGCCAAGCGTGACCGCCCCAGGGCCAGCCCGGGCAGGTCCAGACGCCCCAGGTCGAGCGCAATTTGCAGCGCGAGTTGGTCGTCACTCTGCTCCAGCCCCAGCTCCAACCGCACCGCCTCGGCATCCAGCCCGGACCGGGCATCAACGCCGCCGCGATCGCCAGCGCCCAGGCTGAGGGCGTCCATGGTCAGCGCCAGGGTGCCAACCGGCAATCCGCCGCCGCGGCGCAAGGCCAGCGTCCAGGCGGTGCGGATCAGGGTCAACGCGGCACCGGTGGGATCGCTCGCCTCCAGCAGGCGCAGGGCGCCACTGACGCGCAGCCGCCGGCCACCGGCCGCGATGTGCAGATCGCTGTGGCCATCCACCAACTGCAGGTCACCGGCGACGCCGACATAGGTCACATCGGGCAGGCGCAGCCGCAGGTCGAGCGCGGCCCCCCAGCCGAGACTGCCATCAGCCAGCAGCGCCGGCAGCGCCCGCGGCGCCCCGATCACGCTGATACGGTTATGCACCGAGACCAGCGGCAGCGGCCAACGCCAAAGATCAGCCAACCGGCGCGGGCCGTGTTCGATCCGGCTGCCGATGCGCAGGCGCGGCGACAACAGGCGCTGTGGGTCGCCCGGATCGATGGCGGTGGCTGGGGCGATCAGGGTCACCGCGCTGGCTTCGAACCAGCCGCGCTGGTAGGCCTGCTCCACGGCGACATAGCCGCGGTCGGCCAGGTCCCCGAGGGCCGCCCGATAGGCCTGCTCCGCCCAGCGCCCGATCAGCTCCGGGGCCAGGGCGATCAAGACCAGCAGCAGGAGGACGGTCAGCAGCGGCCATGGCCACCGCGCCCTGGCGCGCGGCAGCAGGCTTGCCGCCGAGCGGACCAGTTCGACGACCGACATGCGTTAACCGCGCGGTGGCGCGCAACCGTCAGTGCGAGGCGACGCGGCAGCACGATCGGGGTTTCGTCCTGCTCGACGACAAGCATTGGGCCAGGCCGGGACCACCGGGGACCACAACCAGCGCTCAGGCAGCACCAGGCGCGACCCCGTCCGTTTCCTAGAACCAACAGGGTGAACGGGCATGCCGATTACACCATTGCCGCTCGCATGGAATCCCCTCTCGATCGCCGTCCATCCGGACGCCGGGCAGTTGCGCAAAAAGCACTTGGCCTCCGCGCAGGACGTCATCTGCGAACAGTCGATCCAGCGTCACATGGCCAGGTCGGCAAGAGGGCCGGCACAGATCGTTCGGCAACGATAGCAGCAGGGATATCACTCCAACCCATGGCTCGGCGCACCTGGTCTGCGCTCAGCCGGCACCGGCACCGGTGATGCGCGCGACGCTGGGGGCCGCAGCGGGGGCCGCAGCGGGGGCCGGCTCGGAGCGCAGGCCAAGGTCGCGCATCTCCTCGCGCACCGCGCGCTCGATGCCAGCACGGTCAAGCCCGCAGGCGGCCAGTTGCTCGCTGTGCCCGTCCTGCTCCTGACACTGATCCGGCAGCCCCAGGTGCAGGCAGGGGATGACGATGCCGTGATCGGCCAGCAGTTCCGAGACCGCCGAGCCGGCACCGCCGGCGACGGTGTTTTCCTCCACCGTGACCAGCAACCGATGGCGGCTGGCGAGATCCATGAGCAGGACCTCGTCCAGGGGCTTGACGAAGCGCATGTTGGCAACCGTCGCATCCAGACGCTCGCCGACCTCTAGCGCCGGCGCCACCCGGCTGCCGAACGCGAGCAGGGCGACGTCCCGGCCCTCGCGACGAATCTCGCCGCGCCCGATCGGCAGCAGCGGAGCGGCCGGGTCCACGGCCACCCCGGGGCCGCTGCCGCGGGGATAACGCACCATGGCCGGCCCCGGATGCGTATAGGCGGTCTGCAGCATCTGCCGGCATTCGTTTTCGTCTGCCGGGGCCATGATGACCAGGTTCGGCAGCGGTCGCGCATAGCTGAAATCGAAAGCGCCGGCATGGGTCGGACCATCGGCACCGACCAGGCCGGCGCGGTCCACCGCGAAGGTCACGTCCAGCCCCTGCAAGCAGACATCATGAACCAGTTGATCATAAGCGCGCTGCAGGAAGGTGGAATAGATCGCAACCACCGGCTTCATTCCCTCGCAGGCCATACCGGCGGCCAGGGTCACCGCATGCTGCTCGGCGATGCCGACATCGAAGTAGCGATCGGGGAAGCGCGCGGAGAAGGCGACCATCCCGGAGCCCTCCCGCATGGCGGGGGTGATGGCCAGCAGCAGCGGATCGGCCGCGGCGGTGTCGCACAGCCAGTCGCCGAAGATCTGAGTATAGGATTTGCCGCCGGACTTGCCACGCATGGCGCCGGTCTTGACCTCGAACGGGGTGACCCCGTGGTATTCGATCGGCCGGCCCTCGGCCGGCTCGTAGCCGTGGCCCTTCTGGGTCACCAGATGCAGCAGGCGCGGCCCGGGCATCTTTTTCATGTTGTGCAGGGTGGTGACCACGGCGTCCAGATCATGGCCGTCGATCGGGCCGATGTAATTGAAGCCCAGCTCCTCGAACAGGGTACTCGGCATCACCATACCCTTCATGTGCTCTTCCCAGCGGCCGACCAGATGGCGCAACTGCGGCATGCCGCGCAGCGCGGTCTTGCTACCCTCGCGCATGCGGGTGTAGAAGCGCCCGGACAACAGCCGCGCCAGATGGCTGCTGATCGCCCCGACCGGCGGCGAGATCGACATCTCGTTGTCGTTGAGGATGACCAGCAGGTCCGGGTCCAGCGGACCGCCGTGGTTGAGGGCCTCGAAGGCCATGCCGGCGCCGAGGGCACCGTCGCCGATCACCGCTACCACCTGGCGGCGCTCCCCTTTGAGCCGGGCGGCGATGGACATGCCCAGCCCGGCGCTGATGGAGGTGCTGGAATGGCCGACCCCGAAGCAGTCGTAGACGCTCTCGGTGCGCTTGGGAAAGCCTGACAGACCCCCCTTCTGGCGCATCCTGGCCATGCGCTCGCGGCGGCCGGTGAGGATCTTGTGGGGATAGGCCTGATGACCGACGTCCCAGATCAGCCGATCATGGGGAGTGTCGAACACGTAGTGCAGTGCGATGGTCAGCTCCACCACCCCCAGCCCCGCGGCCAGATGCCCGCCGGTGCGCGAGACGCTCTCGATCAGAAATGCGCGCAGTTCCGCTGCCAGGGGTTTGAGCTGGCCCTCGGGCAGCGCCCGCAGGTCGGCGGGATCATCGATCTGCGACAGGATCGGATAGGGATGCTCAGTGGCATTACTGGGGTCTTTTGGTTCTACAGACATGCGGGGCTAACCGGAGGCGGTGGCAGAACCAAAGGATTTTAGAGCAATCCGGCACCCGCCGGGGGACCGGCTGGCAACCCGGCAAGACCCGGGCATGATCCAGGGCAGTGTCAGTGCCCAGCCAGACATCAACTGCGCACCCATGGCCACCGGCATATCCTTAGCCGCAGGGCGTGCAGCCGCCACCGCGCCCGCCGCTGGCGTTACCGCCGCGCAGGCCGCCATGGGCGGTCGGGGTCTCGATGCGCCGCCAGCTGCGCCCATCGTTGCGGGTCAGCTGCCCGGCAGCGGCCGGTCCCCAGGTCCCTGCGGCATAGTTCGGGAAGTCCCGCGGCGGCAGGGCCGACCAGACATCGAGCACCGATTGCACGATCTCCCAGCCCTTTTCGACCGTATCGGCATGCTTGTAGAGGGTGGCATCGCCCTTCATGCAGTCGTAGATGAGGGTCTCGTAGCCGGTGGCCGGCTTATTGCCGAAGTAGTCCTCGTAGCAGAAGTCCATATTGACCTGACCCAGCCGCATGGTCGGGCCGGGCAGCTTGGCGCTGAAGCTCATCTGGATGCCCTCGTTGGGCTGGATGCGCAGCAGCAGCATGTCCGGGTTCAGTTCACCCACGTCGGTGTTCTTGAACATGATGGTCGGGGCGCGCTTGAACTGGATCGCGACCTCGGTGTACTGCGCGGTCAGCCGCTTGCCAGTGCGCAGATAGAAGGGCACGCCGGCCCAGCGCCAGTTGTCCATGGTGAGCTTGAGGGCAGCAAAGGTCTCGGTCTGGGAATTGGCCGCTACCCCGGACGAGGTGCGATAGGCCTGCACCCGCTCACCAGTGGGCATCACGCCGGCCCCGTACTGGCCGCGCACCGCATTGGTCAGCACCTGCTCCGGGGTCAGCGGCTGGATCGCATCCAGCACCTTGTTGACCTCGCCGCGCATAGCCTCGGCCTCGAAGGAATTGGGCGGCTCCATCGCCAGGAAACCGAGCAGCACCAGCAGATGATTGGGGATCATATCGCGCAGGGCACCGGCCTCCTCGTAATAGGCCCCGCGATGCTCCACGCCCACCGATTCAGCCACCGTGATCTGCACATGATCGATATGATGGCGGTTCCACAGTGGCTCGATGAAGCCATTGGCAAAGCGGAACACCATGATGTTCTGCACCGTCTCCTTGCCCAGGTAGTGATCGATGCGATAGATCTGGGACTCGTCGAGATTGCGGTGCAGTTCGCGGTTGAGCTGCGCCGCCGACTCGGCATCGCGCCCAAACGGCTTCTCGATGATGACCCGCCGCCAGTCGTCCTCGGTCTGGTGCAGCAGGCCGATGGTGCCGAGATGCTCGGTGACCCGACCGAACAGGCTGGGCGGAATTGCCAGATAGAACAGATAGTTCCCCTCGGTGGCGCGGTCGGCATCGATGCGTGTGAGGCGCTGGCACAGGTGCTCGTAGTCGGCCCCGGCCAGCATGTCGATCTGCATATAGTGCAGGCGCTGCTCGAGGCGCTCCCAGACCGCGGCATCGAAGGCCGGCCCGACATGGCGGGCGATATCGCTGGCGATGCGCTCGCGAAAACGCGCGTCGTCGAGGTCGAGCCGGTCGAGCCCGAGCATCGCAAAGCTGTCCGGCAACAGATGGGCGGCGCACAGATGAAACAGGGCCGGGATCAGCTTGCGGCTGGTCAGATCGCCGCCGGCACCGAAGATCACCATCACACAGGCCGGCGCGGGTGCCGCATCGGCAAAATCAGTCTGCAACAGGGACATACCACATCTCCATGGGCGCTGGCGGACCCTGGGACGGACCCGCGATCGGATGCCAAAGCAGCCCGGGGTCGACAGGATTCAGGGCCGCGCGCGTGACTGAGGGGCGGGCGCGAGGCAGATGCAGCGCGCCCGAGCGTGAAACCTGACCGTGAAACCGGCAAGTCACCGGCGCGCACCCGCGTTGGCGCCGTCAGGCAGCCTGGACCCGGCCGCCGCAGCGGCGGCGGACGCTCAATCCTTTGGCCTTTCGTGATGACCGCCGAACTGATAGCGCATGGCCGAGAGGACCTGATTGGCGAAATCGGCCTCGCCGCGGGAGCTGAATCGCTCGAACAGGGCGGCGGTCAGGACCGGTGCCGGGGTGCCGGTCTCAATCGCCGCGATGCTGGTCCAGCGCCCCTCGCCGGAATCGGAGACCTGGCCGCCGAACTGGCTCAGATCGGGGTCGGCGGCCAGCGCCTCGGCGGTAAGGTCGAGCAGCCAGGAAGAGACTACGCTGCCCCGGCGCCACAGCTCGGTAACGCGGGCGACGTCGATCTCGTACTGATAGAACTCAGGATCGGATAGCGGCGCAGTCTCGGCATCCACGGCATGATCGGCGCGCCCGATCCCGGCATGGCGGAGCAGATTGAGCCCCTCGGCATAGGCTGCCATCAAGCCGTATTCGATGCCGTTGTGGACCATCTTCACGAAATGCCCGGCCCCGCTCGGCCCGCAATGGAGCCAGCCTTGCTCGGCGGAATCGTGCGGGCCGCTGCGCCCGGCCGTCCGCGGGATGCTGCCGGGCCCGGGAGCAAGGGCGGCGAAGATCGGTTCGAGCCGCGTCACCGCATCGCGGTCGCCGCCGATCATCAGGCAATAGCCCCGCTCTAGCCCAAACACTCCGCCGCTGGTACCGCAATCGATGAAACGGATGCCGGCCTGATGCAGCCGGCGGGCATGGCGGATATCGTCCTTGTAATAGGAGTTGCCGCCATCGATGACGATATCGCCCGGAGCTAGATGCGGCAACAGTTGTTCAATGACCTTCTCGACCGCCGCCGCCGGCACCATGATCCAGGCCACCCGCGGGGTCTGCAACTGAGCACAGAATTCGGCGAGATCGCTGCTGCCGGTAGCGCCTTGTTGCACCAGCGCGGTGACGTTGTCGGGGTTGGTGTCATAGACCACGCAGTCATGGCCGGCACGCAGCAGACGCGTGACCATATTGGCGCCCATGCGCCCGAGGCCGATCATTCCAAGTTGCATGAGAAAACGCTCCAATCGATGCTGAGGTGGGTCCGGCGACGGCACCGGGACAGGCTGGCGGCACGGCGGGCGCGATTGAACTCGCAGTCTGGCTGGCAGCACCGGCGGCGGGTTCCGCCGCGCGCGCCCTGCCGATGAGCCTGGCCAGCCGGCGGGATCAGCGCGCCTCCAGGACCACGACGCTGTGGGCACTGACTGCCACCTGCCGGGCGCTGACCGCCTGCTGCCGGGATGGTTCGACCAGTGCCGGATGGGCAGCGGTATCGATGGCCAGATACCATTGCCGCGGCGGCAGGTCGGGAATCTCGAACTGCAGGTCGTTATCCCACATGTTCATCATCACGTGTAGGTGTTCTTCGTCCGGGGTGGCGCCGGCGAGGGTGAAGGCAAGCACTTGGGCACTGGCGTCCTCGAAATTGGGCTTATGCAGCCGCAGGCCATGCCAGGTGATATCCGCCAGCCCCCCCGGCTGCGCCGCACGCCCGGTCAGGAAGCGATTGCGCCGCAGGGTGGGATGGCGGCGGCGAAAGGCAATCAGGCCACGCCAGAAGCTGTACATCTCCTGGTTGTCCTCGACCAGCCGCCAGTCGGTCCAGGAGAGTTCATTGTTCTGGCAATAAGTATTGTTGTTGCCCTGCTTGCTGCGCAGCACCTCGTCGCCGGCAAGCAGCATCGGTACCCCCTGACTGAGCATCAGCAGGCTGACCAGATTGCGGGTCTGGCGGCGGCGCAACGCGAGGATGGCAGGATCATCGGTCGGACCCTCGACGCCACAGTTCCAGCTCAGATTATGGTTATGGCCGTCGCGGTTGCCCTCGCCATTGGCCACGTTGTGTTTGTGGTTGTAACTGACCAGATCCCACAGCGTGAAACCGTCGTGACAGGTGATGAAGTTGATGGAATTGGACGGCAGCCGCCCGCGCGCCTGATACAGATCGCTGGACCCCGCCATGCGGGTGGCTACCTGTGCCACCATGCCCTTGTCACCGCGCACGAAGGCGCGGATCACGTCGCGGAAATGCCCGTTCCATTCCGCCCATCGAAAACCCGGAAAATCCCCAACCTGATATAGGCCAGCGGCGTCCCAGGCCTCGGCGATGATGTGCGCGCGGCCCAGTTGTGGCGAGAGTTCGATCGACCACAGCACCGGGGCATGATGCTCAGGGCGGCCGTCCTCGCCGCGGGCCATGGCACTGGCCAGGTCGAAGCGGAACCCGTCCACATGCATCTGATGGGTCCAGTAGATGAGGCAATCGATCAGGTAGCGGGTCACCAGCGGATGATTGCAGTTGAGGGTGTTGCCGCAGCCGGTGTAGTCGCGATACTGGCTGCGATCGACGAAATCCAGATGATAGAAGACCTCGTTGCCCATCCCCTTGAAGTTGATCAGCGGCCCGTCGGCACCGCCCTCGGCGGTATGGTTGAAGACCACATCCAGGATCACGCCGATACCGGCCTGGTGCAGCGCCTTGACCATGTCGCGGAACTCGTCGCGGGCGTTGGACGGGTCGCAGGCGTAATGGGGATGCGGGGCGAAGAAGCTGTGGGTGCTGTAGCCCCAGTAATTCTCCAGCCCCAGCGCCGCGGTCTGCGGTGGAACATCCTGGCGGTCGAAGGCCATCACCGGCAACAGTTCGACGTGGGTGATACCGAGTTCCTGCAGATAGGGAATCTTCTCGATCACCGCTCGAAAGGTCCCGGGCCAGCGGGTATCCGCGGAAGGATGCGACGTGAAACCGCCGACGTGCATCTCGTAGATGACCGCATCGGCCAGCGGGATGTGACAGGGGGTATCGCCTTCCCAGTCGTACGCATCGCGCACCGCCTGGGAACGCATCGCGGTGGCCAGATTGCCGCCCGGGCGGGCGGCAGCCAGGCGCTCCCAGAGCAGGTCCGAGACCGTGGTGCACCAGGGGTCGAGCAGCAGCTTGTTGCGGTCGAACCGCGAGCCGGTCTCACGAGTGTTGACCGGCCCGTCGATGCGCCAGCCGTAGTAGATGCCGTCCCGCAGGTCCTCCACCAACACGTGCCAGAAGAAGAAGGTGCGATGGACCTGGGGATCAAGCGGGATGACGGCGAGGGGCTCTGGGCTGTCGGCGCGCTCGAACAGCAGGAGTTCCACCGCGGTCGCATGGCGCGAAAAGCAGCAGAAGTTGATGCCGGCATCGACGAAGGTGGCACCGGACATGTCCCAGTTTCCGGGCTGGGTGCGCAGGCTGGTTGCGGACATCGGCGTCCTCGACCGGAGGTCAGTGAAGTGGCAGGCAGATGATGATAGACGATCGACGGGGCCAGACCGACCCACGCACACCAAATGCTCGGACCGGCCCGGATCGCGGCAGCCCTAACCTAAACGGGAACCCGCATCAGGGCAACCGGGGACCACAGGTGCTGTTGCTGCATGGCTTCACCGGCAGCGCGGCCGACTGGGCCGCGCCGACGGCTGCCGGGCTGGTCGGCAGCGCGGCCGGCGCCCTAGTGCGCAACCCAGTCTGCGACCCGCTCATCGACCCGGCGATCGCCGCCGCCATCGCCATCGATCTGCCCGGACATGGCAACGCCGCCGCTCCCGCCGGTCCGCCCGAACCGGGCTGCTTCGAGCGGCAGATGGCGGCGTTATTGGCGCAGCTGCCGCCGACCATCGAGCACCTGGTGGGCTATTCTCTCGGCGGGCGGGTGGCGCTCGGCTTGCTGCGTGCCGCCCCGGGGCGCTTTCGCGCGGCGACCCTGATCTCCGCTCATCCGGGCCTGCAAGATCCGGCTCGGATCGCGGCCCGGCGCGCCGCCGACCGGCGCTGGAGCGATCTGCTGCAGCAGCAGGGGATCGCCGCCTTTGTTGCAGCCTGGGAGGCCCAGCCACTTTTTGCAACCCAGGCGCGGCTGCCGGCGGCCCGTCTGGCAGCACAGCGGGCCGGTCGGCTGTCACAGCGCCCGGCCGGACTGGCCGCCGCCCTCGCCCACCTTGGACTGGCCGAGATGCCGGACATGCGTCCGACACTGATCGCCTTTCCGGGCCCGCTGCACTGGATCGTCGGCGCCGCGGATACGCGCTTCGCGGCCCTGGCCGCGGAGATCGTTAGTCTGCGCCCTGCCACCCGCATCCACCGATTACCAGGGTGCGGGCACAACCCGTTGCTGGAGGCACCGCTGCAGCTACGGGCACTGCTCGCCGCAGCGCTGCAACATGGACCGTAACACCGCCGCATCAGGGTAGCGACGACGAGACGCGGTCGTTGGCGCGGGGGAGGCGCGCCAGCGCAGCCGGCCCGTTGCAGCAGTGCTGAAGCGCATCAGCCCAGGCCAGCGAACCAGTGCAGTCGCCTCTTGATCTTTATTTAAGAATATACTAATATACTGATCATCAAACTGACTGACAGGAGAGACAACGTGAAAACCCGTCTACTGATGACCGGTCTCGGCGGCGCCATCCTCGGCGTTACCGCGCTGATGATCACAGGCTTCAGCGCCGCCCCCAGCCTGATGATCGTGGAAGACGAGAGCCGCTTCGACTTCGAGGAGACCGTCGAGTGGATCCAGGTCAATGCACTCGACCAGGGTTGGAAGGTGCCCACCGTCCACCTGCTGCACGACGCCGTCAGCCCCTATGGCTATGAGGTCGGCCGGGTGGCGGTGCTGGAACTCTGCCAGCCACACCATGCCGCCCGCATCCTGGCCGAGGATCGCGCCAAGATGGTGACCTCACTGATGCCCTGCCGGGTCTCGGTCTATGAGACGAGTGAGGGTCGGGTGATGCTGTCGCGCATGAACACCGGCCTGATGGCGCGGGCCTTCGGCGGCACCGTCGCGGAGGTGATGGCCGAGGCCACCCAGGAGAACGAGGCCATCCTGGCCAATCTGATCCGCTGACCAGCCGCGGCATCGGGCCGCATGCTGGCAGGTACCCGCGATCGAGACCGACGACGCCCCGGGGGTGGAACCGCTGGTTCCACCCCCGGGGCGTTTTTGCGTCGAGAGCAGCCCCAGCGGGTGTCGGCCGGCGGCCCCAGAGAGAACGCCGCATTTCGCGTTCGCGTTTTCAGAGCCGGCCAGGCGAGCGCTGCCAGGGGCCTTGCTGGGAAGCGGGGCTGGGGCTCAGGCGGTAGCGGCGACGAACTCGGCGAGCACCGCGCGGGTGTCCTCGCGGGGCAGGCGCGGCCCCAGGCTGGTGACCAGACGGGCTGCGGCTGCAGCCGCCAGCGCGCCGGCGCGCCGATAGTCCCAGCCCTGGCTCAGCCCGAACAGGAAGGCGCCGGCGAACATGTCGCCGGCGCCGACGCTGTCCACCGCCTGCACCGGTACTGGTGCGATCTCGATCAACTGCTCACCGTCCCAGAGCAAAGCTCCACGCGGGCCGCGGGTGATGGCAAAGGTCCGCGCCAGCGTCTTCAGGCAGGCCACCGCCGCCTCCAGATCGTCGCTCCTCGCCATCCCCTTGGCCTCGTCCTCATTGGCGAAGATCAGGTCCACCCCGGTGCCGATCATCTCCTGCAACCCGGGCTTGAAGAAGCGCACCATGTTGGGATCGGACAGCGATAGCGCGGTGCGCACCCCAGCCGACTCCGCCAGTTGCCGGGCCGCGATGGCAGCGACCCGGGCGGTGTCGGAGGTGACCAGATAGCCCTCAGCGTAGAACCAGCGCGCCGCGCGCAGGGCCTCGGGGTCGACCTCATGCACCGACAGATTGCCGCTGATGCCGAGATAGGTGCACATGGTGCGATCGGAGTCCGGGGTCACCAGCACCACGCAGCGGCCGGTATCGCCGCGCGCCAGCCAGGTGCTGTCGGCGGTGGCGACAGCGCCGGCGGCCAGATCCTGCATATAGAAACGGCCGAGTTCGTCGTCGGCAACCTTGCAGCCGTACCAGGCGGTGCCGCCGAACTGGCATAGCCCGATCACCGTATTGGCGGCAGAACCGCCGGAACCGCGGTGATGCGGCCGTTCACGCAGATGCTCCATGATGCGCAATTGATGCGCTTCGTCCACCAACGTCATCACCCCCTTGTCGATATTCAAATGGCGCAGGTCATCCGTACTGACCTCGTATTCCATATCCACTAGCGCATTACCAAGGGCGAAGACGTCGTATCTGCTCATCGTGCAACCTGATTTCCGGCTTGATCCAGCCATCGATTGTCGCAGATTACCCGCCGCCACGAACAGGGCTGGCGCCTGGCAACCCTGCCGCCCGCCCCCAACTGCCGCCCCATGGATGCCTTCAGCCGCCCGCTTCGCCTATGGTTCGAGCAGAACTTCGCCGCCCCCACCGCGGCCCAGGCGCGCGGCTGGCCGGTGATCGCCAGCGGCGCCCATTGCCTGCTCACCGCCCCCACCGGCAGCGGCAAGACCCTGGCCGCCTTCCTGTGGGCGATCGACCAACTGCTGACTCACCCCGGGCGCGGCACCCGCGTCCTCTATATCAGTCCGCTCAAGGCCCTGGCCTACGATATCGAGCGCAATCTGCGCGCGCCGCTGGCCGGTGCCGCCGTCGCGGCGGCCGGGCTGGGGCTCAGCCCGACCTTGCCACGGGTCGGCATCCGCACCGGCGATACCCCGGCCCGCGAGCGCGAACAGCAACGCCGGGATCCGCCCGAGATCCTGGTGACCACCCCGGAATCGCTGTATCTGCTGCTCGGTTCGCGCGCGCACGCCACCCTGGCCGAGGTCGGGACGGTCATCGTCGATGAGGTCCATGCCCTGGCCCCGACCAAGCGCGGTGCCCATCTGGCGCTGTCCCTGGAGCGCCTGAGCCGACTGTGCGAGGAGCGTGGCAGCGACCCGCAGCGCATCGGCCTCTCGGCCACGGTCACCCCGCTGGCGGAGGCGGCCGGCTGGCTCGGCGGCAATCGGCCGGTGACGATCGTCGATGCCGCCGCCCCGCCGCGGTTGACGCTGACGGTCACGGTGCCGGTCGCGGAGATGGCGGCGCCGCCAGCGCCGCCCTGGCCGGAGGCGACCGCGGGCGGGCCGATCCTGGGCGAGCTGATGGCGCGCGAGCAGCCGGAGCAGAGCGCGCAGCGCGCGCAGGAACGGGGCCTGTGGGCGGCCCTGCATCCGGCCCTGCTGGAGGCGATCCTGGCGCATCGCTCCAGCATCATCTTCGTCAACAGCCGCGGGCTCTGCGAGCGGCTCTGTCAGCGCCTCAACGACCTGCACGCGGCCCGCGGCGCTGACCCGCAGGCCGCGCCGCTGGTGCGCGCGCATCATGGCAGCGTCAGCCATGCCCAGCGCGCGGCGATCGAGGAGGCGCTCAAGCGCGGCGAGTTGCGCGCCATCGTCGCCACCAGCTCGCTGGAGATGGGCATCGACATGGGCGCGGTGGACCAGGTGCTGCTGGTAGAGTCGCCGGGGACGGTGGCGCGCGGGCTACAGCGGGTCGGGCGTGCTGGGCACGCGGTCGGCGCGATCAGCCAGGGGCGGATCTTCCCCAAGTTCCGCGGCGATCTGCTGGAGTGCGCGGTGGTCGGCGCGCGCATGCTGCGCGGCGAGCTGGAGCCGCTGCGCATGCCGCGCCTGGCGCTGGACGTGCTGGCCCAGCAGATCGCCGCCACCTGCGTCGGCGGCGCCATCGGGGTGGCCGACCTGCACCGGCTGGTGACCCGCGCCGGTCCCTATCGTGACCTCTCGCGCCCGGCCCTGGAGGCGGTGCTGGACATGCTGTCCGGGCGCTATCCCAGCAGCGATTTTGCCGATCTGCGCCCGCTCTTGAACTGGGACCGCGCGAGCGACCAGCTCAGTGCCCGCAAGGGGGCGGCGATGGTCACCCGGCTCAATGGCGGCACCATCCCGGATCGCGGCAGCTATGCCGTGCAGCTGCCGGGCGGCGCGGATGGCAACGGGGGGCGGATCGGCGAGCTGGACGAGGAGATGGTGTTCGAGACCCGCGCCGGCGAGTGCATCCTGCTCGGCGCCAGCACCTGGCGGGTCGAGGAGATCACCCGCGATCGGGTCATCGTCACCCCGGCCCCGGGCGAGCCCGGCAAGCTGCCGTTCTGGCGCGGCGATGGCCCCGGGCGCCCGGTCGAACTCGGCCGCGCCATCGGCGCCTTCTGCCGCGAACTGGCGGCACTGGTGCCACCGGCCCCGGCCGACCTGCCGGGCCGTGAGCAAGGGCCGGAGGAGGCCCACTGGCCACCGCCGGCGGCGCTCGACTGGATCCAGGCGCAGACCCCGCTGGACCGGCTGGCGGCGCGCAACCTGGCCGCCTATCTCGGCGAGCAGCGCGCCGCCACCGGCCAGGTACCGAGCGATCGGGTCATCGTCTGCGAGCGCTTTCGCGATGAACTCGGCGATTGGCGCGTCTGCCTGCTGACCCCCTTCGGCGCCCGCATCCATGGCCCCTGGGCGATGGCCCTGCAATGGCAACTGGCGCGCCGCGCGGGGTTCGCGGTCCAGGTCATGTGGACCGACGATGGCATCGTGCTGCGCCTGGCCGACGGCGAGGAGCTGCCCGACCTGGCCGAACTGCTGCCGGCGCCCGACGCGCTGGAGGACATGGTCACTGAGCAGTTGGCCGAAACCGCCCTGTTCGCCAGCCTGTTCCGCGAGAATGCCGGGCGCGCCCTGCTGCTGACGCGCCGCTCACCGCAGGGCCGCCAGCCGCTGTGGGCGCAGCGGCTCAAGGCGCAGAACCTACTGGCGGCGGTGCGCCGCTATCCGGCCTTCCCGATCGTGCTGGAGACCTACCGCCAGGCCCTCGGCGAGGTCTTCGACCTGCCCGGGCTCAAGGCCCTGCTGACCGCCATCCGCGCCCGCCAACTCCGCGTGCACGAGGTGGAGACGCGCGGCGCCTCGCCCTTCGCCCGCGCGCTGGTGTTCGCCTACGTGGCCGCGTTCATCTACGAACAGGACGCCCCACTGGCGGAGCGCCGCGCCGCCGCGCTGACCCTGGACCGCGGCCTGCTGGCGGAACTGCTGGGCCAGGCCGAACTGCGCGCGCTGATCGATCCGCTGGTGCTGGCCGACCTGGAGCGGGAACTGCAGCACCTGACCCCGACCCGGCGCGCCCGCGACGCCGACACGCTGGCCGATCTGCTGCGGCGCCTGGGGGATCTGAACCCGGCGGAGATCGCCGCCCGCTGCAGCGCCGCGGCGCCGGTCGCGGTCGCCGCCGTCGACCCCGCGGCAGACCCCGAGGCAGACCTGGAGACCGACGACCCCGCGGCGATCGATCCCGCGCCCTGGCTGCAGGCGCTGGCCGCCCAGCGCCGGGCGGTGTGCATCCGCATCGCCGGGGAGACGCGCTGGATCAGCGCCGAGGATGCCGGCCGCTATCGCGATGCCCTGGGGGTGGTTCCGCCGCCGGGCCTGCCGGCCGCCTTCGTCGCCGCCACCGCGGCCCCGTTGGAGGAACTGCTGCGCCGCTATGCCCGCACCCATGGACCTTTTCCGACCCAGCAGGCGGCGGCCCGGCTGGGGCTGCGTCCGGCCCAGGTCGAGCCGGTGCTGCGGCTGCTGGAGACCCGCGGGCTGCTGGTGCGGGGGGAATTGCGCCCGGACGGCAGTGCGCCCGAATGGTGTGATGCCGAGGTGCTGCGGCAATTGCGCCGCCGCACCCTGGCGCGGGCACGCGATGCCGTGGCGCCGGTGGACGCCGCCACCCTCGGCCGCTTCCTGCCGGCCTGGCACGGGATCGGGGCCGAGCGCGCCGGTCCCGAGCGGCTGCTGGAGGCGGTCTGGCAACTGGCGGGGCTGCGGATCACCTGGAGCCAGTTGGAGCGGGTCTTGCTGCCGGCGCGGGTGCCCGGCTATCGCCCCGCGGACCTCGACCTGCTTGCCGCCACCGGCCAGATCGTCTGGGTCGGCCAGGGCGCTGCCGGCCCCCGCGATGGCTGGATCTGCCTCTACCGCCGCGACCAGGTGCTGCTGGCGCCGGACCCCGCGGCGACCGCGCCGATCACCGCCGCGGGGGCGGCGGCCGCGGGGCCGACCGCGGCCGAGACCGGGGCCGACGCCGACGCCGACGCAGTCAGCGCGCTGCGCGACCTGCTGCGCACCCATCTGCATCGGCGCGGGGCCTGCTTTCTGATGGAACTCCAGCAGGCCGCCGCGCGCGCCGGGCACGGGCTGGACCGGCCGGCCGGTCGCAGCGCCTTCGACAGCGCCCTGTGGGACCTGGTCTGGGCCGGACAGATCACCAACGATACCTTTGCCCCGCTACGCGCC
>REDK01000085.1 GCA_007693535.1 Chromatiaceae bacterium | reverse complement strand
CCCGTGCTCGTCTCCCCGGCTAAATCAGTGGCTTAGAGACTGCGCAAATGGCTCGCCTGTCGTGCCAGATCCGTGCTGTCGTGACGCGGCCGCTGGTCGCGGCAACGCTGGTGTCGGCCGTGGTCGATGCAACCTTTCATACACCGGTTTTCACGCATGAGAGAAGGGTGCCACGGGGCACCTGCTGATATCGTTGCGGTCGAAGCCGCCGGCGGCGAGCCACTTTCCCTCGGCATCCCCATTGCCCCCGGTGCCCGGCAGCGCCAATTACAGCGATGCTAGGCCGCATTCCGGCGGCGCCGCAGCAACAGATTTCCGCGTTCATGAGTAAGTCCGGAACCGACCTCGACCGTCCCGCCAGCAAGGCCCTGGCCAGCCGCGGCGAGATAGATGCCTTCTTGCGCCAGGTGGCGGCAACCCCCCCGTCAGCGGTGCCGCCGGGTGGCCGCGGGCGGCTAATCTTTGCCCTGGATGCCACCGCCAGCCGGGAGCCGACCTGGGATCGCGCCGCCGATATCCAGGCAGCGATGTTCCAGGAGACTCGCGACCTCGGCGGGTTGGCCGTGCAACTCTGCTACTACGGCGGCTTTCGCGAGTTCGATGCCTCGCCCTGGTGTACCACTGCCGACGAACTGCTGCCGCGGATGACTCGGGTGCGGTGCGCCGCCGGCCTGACCCAGATCGGTCGCGTCCTGGCGCACGCCGCTGCGGAGGCGCGTCGCGGCCGGGTCAATGCGCTGGTCTTTGTTGGTGATTGCGTGGAAGAGGAGCTGGATCGACTGGCCGGCAAGGCCGGTGAGTTGGGGCTGCTGGGGGTGCCTGCCTTTGTCTTCCAGGAGGGACAGGACCCGACCGCCGAGCGTGCCCTGCGCGAGATCGCCCGCTTGACCGGCGGCGCCTGGTGCCCGTTCGATGCGGCCAGCCCGCGCGTCCTGCACGATCTACTGGCTGCAGTGGCGGTCTTCGCCGCCGGCGGTCGCAAGGCGCTGGAGGCCTACGGACAGCGCCGCGGCGGGGCCGTGTTGCGGCTGACTCGGCAGCTCGGGCCGGGCGACCGGGGCGGCTTAAGATGATCCGGCTGCTGTTCCCGCTCGTCTTGCTCGGCGGGCTGCTGTGGTTTCTGCACTGGTTCCGCACGACACCGGCACCCCGGGTAGCCCGGGCGTTGCGCCAGGGCGTCTTGTGGGGGGCGGTGGGCCTGGTGCTGCTGCTGACCCTGAGCGGGCGGTTGAATCCAATCTTTGCCGCCGTCGCAGCCCTGATTCCGGCCCTGTGGCGGTTGTTGCACCTGCTCGCGGTCCTGCCGTCGCTGCAGCGGCTGTTGCAATCGCTGGGACTGGGTGGGGCTGGTGGTTCGGGTGCCGCCTGGGGGTCGCGCGCGGGGGCCGGATCGGGGAGCGGCCGGGCGGCGGGCAGCACCTCGTCGATCCGGACCCGGTATCTGGAGATGACCCTTGTGCATGCCAGTGGCGTCATGGATGGCCTGGTGCTGACGGGTCCTTTTGCCGGCAGCCGTTTGTCGACGCTGGCGCTGAACCAGTTGCTGCGCATGCTGGAACTCTACCAGGACAGCGATGAACAGTCCGCGGCGGTATTGGCCGCCTACCTGGACCGGGAGCATGCCGACTGGCGCGAGCGGGCCGCCGACCAGTCCGATCACCACGCCGAGCCCAGGGCTGCGATCGATATGACCCGCGACGATGCCCTGGCCATCCTTGGGCTCGCGGCCGATGCCGATGCTGAGCAGGTGCGTGCGGCCCATCGTCGGCTGATGCAGAAATTGCATCCTGACCGCGGTGGCTCCGATTACCTCGCCGCCCAGATCAACCGGGCCAAGCATCTGCTGCTGGGTGAATAGGGGCCGGCCGCCGGGCGGGCGACTTTCAAGACGCTGCGGGCGGGGAGCGCCCCGCTCGGCCCTGGGCAGATCCGCCAGTCGGGCTAAATCAGTACCACGTCGTATTGCTCTTGGGTGTACAGCGACTCGGCCTGCAATCGGATCGGCTTGCCGATGAACTCCTCCAGCTCTGCGAGATGACCGGACTCCTCGGCCAGCAACCGGTCAACCACCTCCGGGGAGGCCAGCACCAGCAGGGTCTCGACCTCGAACTGGCGCGATTCGCGCAGCAGCTCGCGGAAGATCTCGTAACAGGTGGTCTCGGCGGTCTTCACCGAGCCGCGGCCGTTGCAATAGGGGCAGGGCTCGCACAGGATGCGCTCCAGGGACTCGCGGGTGCGCTTGCGGGTCATTTCCACCAGCCCCAGCGCCGAGACCTCGCTGATGTGAGTCTTGGCATGGTCGCGAGACAGGGATTTTTCCAGCACGCGCAAGACCTGCCGCTTGTGCTCATCATCGGTCATGTCGATGAAATCGATGATGATGATGCCGCCGAGATTACGCAGGCGCAATTGCCGGGAAATGGCCTGGGCAGCCTCCAGGTTGGTCTTGAAGATGGTCTCCTCCAGGTTGCGATGGCCAACGAAGGCGCCGGTATTGACATCGATGGTAGTCATCGCCTCGGTCTGGTCGATGACCAAGTGCCCGCCGGACTTGAGTTGCACCTTGCGCTGCAGCGCCTTCTGGATCTCGTCCTCGACCCCGTAGAGATCGAACAGCGGGCGCTCGCCGCCGTAGTACTCGATGCGCTCGACGATCTCCGGGATATAGGTCACCGCGAACGGTCGCGCCTTATCCAGGGTGGTGCGCGAATCGATCCGGACCCGCTCCACCTCGGGGGTGACCAGGTCACGCAGGGCGCGCAGGGCGAGTGGCAGGTCATCGTGGACCAGGCCCACCTCGCGGCAGCCTTCGGCACGCTCGCGGATGCCTGTCCACAGTCGTGCCAGGAAGGCCATGTCGCGGCAGAGCGCGGTATCGGCTACTGCCTCGGCCGCGGTGCGGGCGATATAGCCGCCATTGCCGGCATGCTCGTCCACATAGCGCTGCAGGATCTCGCGCAGGCGCTTGCGTTCCTCGTCATCCTCGATCTTCTGTGATACGCCGGTATTGCTCAGCCGGGGCATGAAGACCAGATAGCGCGAGGCCAGCGAGATATTGGTGGTCAGACGCGCGCCCTTGGTGCCGAGCGGGTCCTTGACCACCTGCACGATGATGCTGTCGCCCTCGTGCACCAATTCGTAAATCTGATCGCTGCGCGACTCGCCGGCACCGGCGGCGATATCCGAGGCATGCAGAAAGGCGGCGCGTTCCAGGCCAATATCGACGAATGCCGCCTGCATCCCTGGCAGCACCCGGCAGACGCGACCCCGATAGATGTTGCCGACCAGGCCGCAGCGTTTGGCGCGCTCGATGATGATTTCCTGCACCACGCCATTTTCGATCACTGCCACGCGGGTCTCCGGCGGCGTAACATTGATCAGGATCTCTTCGCTCATGGTGGTGATGATTCCCGGTGCGGCCGTTGCCGGTCGCTGATGTTGGTTATTCTCTCTTGCCGGGTATGGGGCATCGCGGCGACAAGCCGCTCCCACTGGCTGCTGGTGTCGCGGCTGGCGGCCATTCACGCCGGCGCGTCGGGCAACCCGGGCCAGGGGCCGATCCCCTCGCGCGCCAGCAGTGCCGCGGTCTCGAACAGAGGCAGGCCGACCACCCCGCTGTAGCTGCCGGCAAGATGGCTGACAAAGACCGCCCCCAGGCCCTGAATCGCATAGGCCCCGGCCTTGTCGCGCGGCTCGCCGCTCGCCCAATAGGCGGCTGCCTCGGCTGGGCTGATACGGCGGAAACGCACCCGGCTGCGCACCAGCGCCTGCTGCGTCCGGGCGCCGAGCAGGCTCACCGCGGTCAGCACCTCATGGGTGCGTCCTGAGAGCAGGGCCAGCATCGCCAGCGCATCGGCGGCATCCACCGGCTGCCCCAGGATACGCCCATCCACGACCACCGCGGTATCGGCCGCCAGCACCGGCCGCGGCGGGGCTCCAGCAGGAATAGTGGCGGCGCAGGCGGCCCGCCCGGCCAGGGCCTTGGCCTGGGCAATACGCTGCACATAGGTGGTTGGGTCCTCGCCGTCCGCGGGGGTCTCATCCACCGTGGCCGGCACCACCGTCGCGCGCAGTTTGAGTTGCCCGAGCAGGGCCAGGCGCCGCGGCGAGCGCGACGCCAGGTAGACATCGACAGCAGCGGACATCAGTCCCCCCGGTGATAGGGATGACCGCGCAGGATGGACCAGGCGCGATAGAGTTGTTCGGCCAGAATGACACGCACCAGGCCGTGGGGGAAGGTCAGCGGCGACAGCGACCAGCGCCGCTCTGCGCGCGCCAAGCAGGCCGCGGCCAGCCCATCGGCGCCCCCCACCAACAGCGCCACATCGCGCCCGCCGGCCAGCCAATCTGCCAGCTGGCTGGACAACTCCACGGTGGACCAGGCGCGCCCGCGCTCATCCAATGCCACCACCAGCGCCCCGGCCGGCACCGCCCGCAGCAGGCGCTCCCCCTCCTCGGCCTGCCAGCGCGACACCTGCGCTGGGGACGCCTTGCCACGCCCACGCCGGGCCGGCTCGATCTCCAGCAGCCGCAGCGCACAATCCGGCGGCAGGCGCCGCGCATACTCGGCCACGCCGGCCTCGACCCAAGCCGGCATACGTCGGCCGACACTCAACAGATGGATCAACATCGCAATCACCCTGCCGCGCTGCAGGTGGGCCTGCAGCCGCTGAATTCTAAAGCGGTTCCCTGAACCAACCGCACCCAATTACCCATCCCGGCGCCAACGCAACCGTCCCTGCCGGCGCCGATCTTCCCCCGGCAAGGTCCAGCTCCAACCAGTGGACCACCCTGGCCAGCCGAATACCACCCGGACGTGACAGCCATCGCGCGGACTGCCCCGGGGGCGCCCGTGGCGGCTGCGCTGGCCGGCCTGTTATGATCGCTGGGACCCTGTCCAACGTATGATTTTTGTCATTCCCCGCTGGACCGGCGCATAACCTCAGCAGTTGGGCAACCGTTTTATCTCGGTCCTGGCCAGATCCCCGATCCCGCGCACAATGTCCTCTCCCCATTCTGAAAGACTCCATGCTCCATTCTAATTCTCTATTCTCAATTCCAACTCGCCCCGGACCCTCACCGCCATGCCCCTGATCCAACCCCTTGCCGGCCTGCGACCGGCTCCCGGCTATGCTGCCGAGGTCGCGGCCCCGCCCTATGATGTCGTCAGCCTCGCCGAGGCTCGCGCCCTCGCGGCTGGGCGGCCCTGGAGCTTTCTGCACATCTCCCGCCCCGAGATCGACCTGCCGCCGGATACCGACCCCTACGCCCCGGCTGTCTATGCCAAGGCGCGCGCGAACCTGCAGCAGATGCTCGCCGCTGGCGTACTGGTGCGTGATCCCTGCCCACACTATTACTGCTACCGCCTGACCATGGGCGATCATTGCCAGACCGGCCTGGTTGCGGCGGCCGCAGTGGACGCCTATCACGCCGGGCGCATCCGTCGCCACGAACTCACCCGGCCGGCCAAAGAAGATGACCGCGTGCGCCAGATCGCCGCCCTCGGCGCCCAGACCGGACCGGTGTTCCTGGTCTATCCGGCCCAGGCCGCCATCGATGCCAGCCTGACCGCGGTCACCAGCGACCCGCCAGCGGTCGACCTGACCGCCGCCGACGGCGTTCG
Source organism: Chromatiaceae bacterium (assembly GCA_007693535.1). Lineage (GTDB taxonomy): Bacteria > Pseudomonadota > Gammaproteobacteria > Chromatiales > Chromatiaceae > Lamprobacter. Next base: position 12,568 of record REDK01000085.1, on the reverse strand, counting down.
CCACCAGCTCTGGCCCATTGCCGATGCCGCCCGCATCGCCGTCCTGACCGCCGCCTGCGAGGACCTCCCCAGCCTCTACATCGCCGACGGTCATCATCGTTCCGCTGCCGCTGCCCGGGTCGCCGCGGACCCGACCACGCCGGACCCGCACCCATCCTTCCTCGCCGTGCTCTTCCCGCATGACCAGGTCCGCATCCTGGCCTACAACCGCGTGATGCGCGATCTCAACGGCCTGACCCCCGCCGCACTGCTCGAGCGCATCGGGGGCGCCTTCAGCGTCCACGCCAGCCCGACCCCGGTCACCCCGGCCGCGGCCGGCGAATTCGGTCTCTACCTGGACCGCGGCTGGTACCGGCTGCGCATCCATCCCCGCCTGATCCCCGCGGCTGACCCGGTGCGGCGGCTCGACGTGAGCCTGCTGCAAGACCACCTGATCGGCCCCGTCCTCGGCATCGCGGACCCCCGCCGTGACCCCCGCATCGACTTCGTCGGCGGCATTCGTGGTCTCGACGGCCTGTGCGCCCGCGTCGACAGCGGCGAGATGCGCATCGCCTTCGCCCTGCACCCCACCGACATCGGCGACCTCATGGCCGTCGCCGACGCCGGTGCCCTGATGCCCCCAAAATCGACCTGGTTCGAACCCAAACTCGCCGACGGCCTGGTCAGCCACGTCCTCGACTGAAGGCCGCCGCCCCCGGTGGGAGCGGCGTGCCGCCATGGCTGCGGCTTCCAGCCGCGCTTCCACCCCCCGCACTGCCAGGCGGCCACTGCCCGCGCCGGAGGGCGCCGTGCCGCCACGAGCGGGCAGCCCGGCTGCTTATTGCCGGCCTAAAGCTTGATGGCCAGCACCAACAGCACCGCGACTGCGAACAAGCAGGTAAGCGAGTAGATCTTCTGCCTCCAAAGGTCTCGTGGAGACGTTGGAAGGCTTCGCGCCGCGTTCGGCAGAGCAGACAAAACCATCACATACGCTAAGTCATTATTCATGTCGACTCGTTGAGAGGAATGATATTAAGATCAGCTGCGTTTCCACCGTGGCTACTCTACGGCTGAGACCCGGTCGATGCAATGGCTAGGGTTTGTGGGGTGCCTGACGCACAAGATGTTGCGTCCGGTCTCCTTGCCGACAGTGATTCGGCACCTCATTGAAGTAGAGGAAGGATGTTAAGCCTCTGTTTATATTGTTAATTTTCCCCGACCCTTGGTCGGGGCCTCATTTAAAGCGGCTGCTCAGGGGGCCGGCCCGCAAGCGCGTCGTGCAGATGTGGTGCGACCGACCGACGGGCGATCAAAGCCCTACCGTTGGTCAGGAAAACGGGTGCAGGCTCACGGATTGAGCCTTCGGTTCCGGCATGATCCGGCCCGTGCCTGCAACGGGTTGGGGAATGGATGGGACGCGCAGGCCGCGCCCGCGGGCGCATCATGAATACGCGCAGCGATGCCCACCCCGCGGTATCTGCGCTTGGCAACAAAGGACAGGGGAATGACCTACGAGCAGCTGTTTCGCCAAGCCATGGGCCTGCCGGCTGACACGGCCCCCTTTCCCTACCAGGTCAGGCTCGCGCAGGGGCCCTGGCCGGACCTGCTCGATGCCCCCACCGGGATCGGCAAGACCGCGGCGATCACCCTCGCCTGGATCTTCAAGCGACGGGTCCAAGCGGACCCGGACACCCCTCGTCGTCTGATCTGGTGCCTGCCCATGCGGGTGCTGGTGGAACAGACCGCCCAGGTCATCCATCAATGGCTGGCGCGCCTGGACCTCGCCGGCGATCCGGGCTGCGGCCGGGTCTCGGTACATCTCCTGATGGGCGGCGTCGAGGACACCAGATCCTGGGCCGAACACCCGGAAGAGGACATGATCCTGATCGGCACCCAGGATCTGCTGCTGTCCCGCGCGTTGATGCGCGGCTACGGGATGAGCCGCTATCAATGGCCGGTGCACTTCGCCTTTCTGCACGCCGACGCCCTCTGGGTGTTGGACGAGATCCAACTGATGGGTGCGGCGTTGCCCACCAGCGCGCAACTGGAGGCCTTTCGCCGCGATCCGCGGCACCCGGTGGCACGTCCTACCCGCACCCTGTGGGTCTCCGCGACGCTCAACCGGGACTGGCTCGCCACGGTCGATTTCCGCGCCCATCTGCCCGGTCTGCGCAGGGCGGCCCTGGATGCCGATGAACGGGCACTGCCAGCAGTGAGCGCGCGCATCCATGCCTGCAAGGCGCTGGCTCCAGCGAACGCGGCCTTGACCGCCGCGACGGCCAAGGACTACCCCCATCAGCTTGCCCGCGAAATCCTCGCCGCGCATGCGGGCGCGGGCACGACGCTGGTCATCCTCAACCAGGTCGAGCGTGCCCAGGCCCTGGTGCGCGCGCTGGAAAAGACCACAGCCGCCCCGCCGTTGCTGCTGCTGCATGCGCGGTTTCGTCCGGCGGAACGGCGTCGCATCGAGGCCCGCCTGAACGACTGCCCATCGGCGCCGGGGCGGATCGTGATCGCGACCCAGGCGATCGAGGCCGGGGTGGATATGACCAGCGCCACCCTGTTCACCGAATTGGCGCCTTGGTCGTCGCTGGTGCAGCGCTTTGGACGCTGCAATCGCTACGGCGAATGCGACCCGCACGATGGTGCGCAGATTCGCTGGATCGACATCACCGACGAGCAGCTGATGCTGCCCTACGCGCCGGATGACCTGGCCCATGCGCGCGGCAAGCTGGCCGCACTGGACAGCGCCGCCCCGGCCGATCTGCCGCCGACCGACCAGCCGGCACCCTGGTACCCGGTCCTGCGACGGCGTGACTTCCTCGAACTGTTCGATACCGATCCGGATCTGTCCGGCTTCGATGTCGATATCTCCGAGTACATCCGCGATCACGACCGCCCACCGCTGCTGGTGTTTTGGCGCGACTTCACGGCCGAGCCCACCGACCAGCCCCTGCCCGGCCGCGCGGAACTCTGTCCAATCTCGCTTGGCCAGGCCAGTCGGCTCAAGGGGCGCGAGTGTTGGCGCTGGGATAGCCTCGGGCGCCGCTGGATACGGCTCGACTGGCCGCCCCGGCCGGGCATGACCCTGTTGCTGCGGGCCAGCGCGGGCGGTTATGACGAACGCCTGGGCTTCGTGCATGACAGCCGCGCGCCGGTGCCGACCTTGCCGCCGCCGGCGATCCTGACCGAGGCCTACGATGACGACCGCCGCAGCATCGGGCCGCGGGCGGTGACGCTGCCTGACCATCTTGCGCACGTGGCGCTGGCCGCGGCGGCCCTCGCTGATCGCCTCGCCGAACCGGCCGCGCCCAAGCTGGTGCGGGCGGGCCGTTGGCACGATGTCGGCAAGGCCCATGGGGTATTTCAGCAGACCATGGTCGACTGCCCGGAGATGGCCGGGCCGGCGGTGGACAACGCTGCCACGCTGCCTGTCCTCTGGGCGAAGTCCTGCTGCGCCACGCTGCGCCGCCACCAGCGCAAATACTTCCGCCATGAACTGGCCTCGGCACTGGCCTGGCTTGCCAACCACGACGGCGAGCCGGATGCCGATCTGATCGCCTATCTGATCGCCGCCCACCATGGCAAGGTCCGCATGCGCCTGCGGGCGCTGCCCGATGAGCAGGCACCGCCCTCTGGCCAGCGCTACGCGCGCGGCGTTTGGGAAGGCGACCGCCTGCCCGCGTTGCACTTCGACGGTGAGGCCATCCCGGAGACCGCATTGCAACTGGCCCTAATGGAATTGGGGGAGGGGCCGCAGGGGCCGAGCTGGACGGCCCGCACGCAGGCCCTGCTGGCGGCGCATGGGCCGTTCCGACTGGCCTGGTGGGAGGCCCTGGTACGCCTCGCCGACTGGCGCGCCAGCCGTGCCGAACAGGCGGATGCGAGCGCCAGTGAGCCCGCCCCTGGCGCGGCCGCCGCGGCCGGACCAGCAGCCGGCCCCGCGGACCGGCCGGCGGCAGCGACCCGCCCGGAGCAGATGACCCTCGACCTGCCGACAACGCCACGGAGCGAGCCATGAACGAGATCATCCTCGCCGGCTGCAATCCCATCCCGCTCGCCAGCTATCTCAAGGCCTTGGGCATCTTGCGCCTGGTTGCCGAGCAGGCCGACCCCGCGGTCCGCGGCTATTGGCGCGCCGAGCGGTTTGTGCTGGTCAGCCGCTTGACCCAAGCGGAACTCTTGGAATTCTTCCTGCAGGACTATCGGCCGACGCCGATTCTGTCACCATGGAATGGTCGCGCCGGTTATCTTGAAGGCGACGATGCAGAGGAATCGAAACGCACAGGAGCGGCACTCTTAACCAACTTTAGGCGATCTAATGCTGTAGGATTTGCGCCATACCGTGAGTTAATTGCGACCTTGGATACTCTGCCATGTCTCGACGAAAGAAACCGAGTGCGCACTGAGAAAAAGGTGTTAGAAGCACAAAAAAAGGCTGCTCCAAAGTCTTGGAATAGCGAACTAGAGCAGCGGCTCAGCAAGGTATCTCGACGTGAGGGAGAATTGAAGGAAGGCCTGTTGGAGCTGTTACGGAACGAATTGCCCGAGGAAAAGTTGGACTGGCTGGATGCGGTCGTTGCCATCAATGGTGAGCGGGCTTTTTCTCCACTACTCGGCGGAAGCGGAGGCGTTGAAGGCAGTATGGATTTAGGTGTCAACTTTATGATTAACCTACTGGCCGTTTTGAACCTTGACGATGGCGACCCTGTGCCGTTAGATTCATCCACGTTGCTGGACAATGCCCTGAGTGCCAATCCGGCCTGCCTTACCGTAAAGAACACGGCGGGTTCTTTGGCTCCTAATCGTGTTGGCGGTGTCAATGCAACAAGTGGCTTCGAAAAATCGCTCAATATCAATCCTTGGGATTTCATCCTAATGATTGAGGGCGCTATTACCTTCCGGCCAACACTGACAAAAAGACTGGATTCGTCAGGTGATGCGCAGATTAGTTATCCTTTCACCGTTCAGCCTTCGTCAATTGGTTCGGGTGCTGTTTCCCATGTTGATGACGCGAAGACGCGGTCTGGTCGCAGCGAGTTGTGGTTGCCCCTGTGGGAGTTGCCCGCGGGCTATTCAGAATTAATGGCAGTTTTGCGAGAGGGTAGTGCGCGTGTTGGTGCCCGAATTGCTCAGGACGGGTTGGACATGGTCCGCGCAATTGCTCAACTCGGGGTCGACCGCGGACTTGCGCAATTTCAGCGTTATATCTTCTTGAAACGGCTGGGCGAAAATGCTCTTGCTGTTCCGCTAAACAGAATTGCCGCTCCTGTCGCTAAGAATAGCCATGTAGATCTTGCAGACGACATTGACCGACGGGGATTTCTGCGCGCGATACGTAGTTACGCACGCGGAAAGTACACACCTGCCAGGTCCAAGCAGGCGGTCGCGGCTTTGGAGAACGCCTTGTTCACTCTGACCCGCCCGGGCGCGGGCAGCACCGCGGTACAGCACGCCCTGGTGGCCCTCGGTGAATTGCTGCAGATCCTCGCTGCCAGCCGCAAAGGGCAGGCGGCGGTAGCGACGTTGCCGCGGCTGTCGCCGGCCTGGGTGTTACAGGCGCACGACGGCTCGCGTGCCTATCGGATTGCGGTGGCATTGGCGTCACTACCGGAGATGGTCCGCTACCTTGCACCGGTCGCACGCCAATCGGGACGCGGTGATTGGGTCTGGCATCCCGAGAGCCGGTCGCGGGTCTGGAGCGGGGCAGAGTTGACCGCCAACCTCAACCGCATCGCCATCCGGCGGGTGCTGGATTTCGAGCGGGCGCAGGCGACGGGCAGCCCGCTACCGACCAATGAACAAGCACATCCCTTCCGCTCCGGACTGCCGACGCTGGCCGCCCCGGTTGGGGACATCGCCGGTTTTCTGTCCGCGCGCGCCGATGACCGCCGCATCGCGGCCCTCCTGCAGGGCCTGATCTGGTGCCGGCTGCCCGACGGCTTGCCCGCAACCAGTGCCCCAGCAGGTCCGCCGGGGCTTGACCTCGCGGCCCAGCACGCGCATCCGTTGCCGGTTGCCTATCGCCTGCTCAAGCCCCTGTTCACGCCGGCGGCGACATTGCGCCGCATCGAGCGCCTGCCGGCGGACGTCACCTGGGGTCTGCCGCAAGGCCTGTTGCCCGCATTGGCGAGTGGTCAGCGCAGCCAGTTGACGCGGGGCGTGCAGACCGCCTGGCAGCGGTCGCGGCTGGCCGGCCTCGGTTGGCCAGTGGGGATCTGCCCGGCGGCGGTCGACCAGGATAGTCGGCGCCTGCTCGCCGCCCTGATCATTCCGCTGCGTGGCTCTGATCTGCGCCGTCTGGTTCCGCGCCCAGCACGCCTGAATCCGCCGACCGCGCCCGCCGCGGCGTGATGCCCTGATGGCAGCTTGCGCCCGTTCGCTATCGCCATGTCGTTCCAGCAGGAGACTCAGAAATGAACTTCGATGCACTGAAAGACCACCCGCGGCTTCTTATCGAGGCCCAACTGCGCCCGCTGCAAGGCAGTCGCTTTCAGCCCACCGGGTTTCCGGACCTGGGTGCAGCGGAGTTCGATGGCCCCGACGGGACCCGGATGCTATTGGTCGAGAGCCCGCAAAGCGTCGCGAATCGCCTCGAAGCAGTGTGCTGGGAGAACGCGCTCGATAACTGGGTGGCACCGTTACAAGGGCTGCCGTATGTCCGGGTCATCGATAAAGACGGCATCAACCTGACCAACTCGGTGCTAGAAGCGCACCGCATTAACTCCGAATATATCGCGCGCGAGGAAGATTTCGCCCCGGTTGCCGAAGCGATCGGTTTTCTCAAGGATCGGTCGTTCGACGTTCGCAAACAGTTAGTCCCGGCCCTGTTGCGCTATGATATCAATTCACTCTTGCATGGCGTCTTTCTAGAGGAGATCGGTGGCGTGATTCGCCTGCCGAGGGCCTTGTCCGGCTTCATCGAGGCATGGGGTATCAGTCCAGTGCAGAGTGGTGGTGTCAAGTTGAATCCGGTCGAGCCGACGTTGAAGGAAGGTGAGGGCAATGTTCCTTATTCGCGCATCGAGTATACCGCGCAGAGCATTATCGCTTTTTTCAATATCGACCTGGCCCAGATCTATGGCTGGGGACTGAGTGACGGTGCCGCCAAGCTCATCTTGGCCTTGTCACTGTTCAAGGTTCAGCGTTTTCTAAAGGTGGGTCTGCGGTTGCGCACCGCGTGCGATCTCGATCTGGAGACGCTACAGGTGACCCGGCCGCACGGCTATGTGCTGCCAACCCTTGAGGAGTTGCAGGACACATTGCCTGGATTGATCGAGGAGGTCTATGCGGAGGTTCCAACCAGCGCACGCGTGACGACCGTGCGTTGGTCCGGCAACCGAAAAGGGCGCAAGGGGAAGGCCGGCGAAAAACAGGGAGCCTGAGACATGCTGGCGATCTCTATGAGGTTTCTCGCCGGGCGTTACCATGGTAATCCGTGGGGCCGTCATGTCAACGAGGCCGATGTCGGGTGGCCCCCCGATGCCTGGCGGATCAGTCGGGCCTTGATCGCCACCTGGCATGCGAAGCTGGCGGTCGCGGCCTTTCCGCGTGAACGATTGGTGGACCTGCTCGCGGCCCTGGCCAGCGATGTGCCCGTCTATTCGCTGCCGGCTGCCGTGCATGCCCATACGCGTCATTATATGCCAGGGAAGGGTGCAGGGAAGACCAGCCTGATCTTCGACGCCTTTGCCCAAGTTGGTCGCGAGGCGCAGTTGCTGGTAATATGGCAGCAGGTCGAACTGAGCGCGGCACAGAACGAGTTGCTCGACGCCCTGCTGGCAGTGCTGGGTTATCTCGGACGCGCCGAGTCCTGGGTGGTGGCAACCCGGCTGGCGGATTGGTCGGGACCAGTCAATTGCTATCCCGCGGAGAGCACTGTCGATCCGCACACCGGTGAAGCCGGTGACTTGGTACCGCTGTGGCTGCCGCACACGGCAGAACAATACGCGGGCGTGCGGGAACTGCAATTGGCAGCGGCGCGGGCACGGGCGCAGGCAGTCGCGTTGGAGAAGCAGGCGGCAGCGCTGGCGGCCGGCAAGCAGGCAGCGGCGTTGCCACCGGCCAAGATCCCCGCGGCCGTCCGTGCCACCCTGCCGGCCGACTGGCTGGATGCACTCTCGCTCGATACCGGCGAGTTGCAGGCGGCCGGATGGAGCGCCCCGCCAGCGGCGCGGCAGGTCTACTACTGGCGCCCCAAGGAGGCCCTGGGATTCACCTCCGCGCGTCTTGCAGTGGCGCCACCCGCCACCCAGGCCACTGCCACCACCGCCCGCTTTGCCCTCTACGGCAAGCCGCTACCACTTCTGTTCGACGCGGTACGGGTCGGTGAGCGACTGCGGCTCGCCCTGATGGGACAGGCCCGCCGCCTATTTGGAGAGGATCTTCCGACCTGCCTCTCCGGTCACGATCTGCCGGCCGGCAACCGGCATGGACACGCCTTCTTCCTGCCGGAGCCGAATCGCGCAGGTCGCATCGACCACTTGATCGTGCATGCCGAGGCCGGCCTTGATGTCCGCGCGATTGCGGCCATCACCGAACTGGCCGAGGTGCGCTCCTGGCAGGTCGGGCAGCGGGAGGAGGGGGGGGCGGGCCGAGCGGCCGCGGAGCCCGGCACCTGGCGCGTGCTGCTGGAGGGCGTCGGTGAGCGGGCAGCCTTTGCGCCGCACTCGCGGCTGCTCGGTGAGAGCACCGACTGGGTCTCGGTCACCCCCTATCTGCATCCCTGGCATCTCAAGAAGGGGTTCGAAACCGCCGATCAACTCCGTAAAGAGTGCCGGCTCCGTGGGATATCACAGCTGCCGTTGGTCGAGCCGATTGCGGTGCCGACACCTCGCCCCCTGCAGTTCTACCGGTTCCGCAGCAAGCGCAATCTGAGCCAGCCTGATCGTCATGGTCAGATGCTGCGGCTGCGGTTTGCCGAGCCGGTGGCCGGGCCGCTCGCCTTCGGCTTCGGCTGTCACTTCGGCCTGGGGCTGTTTCGCGCCGTCTCACCCGAGCATGAGGTTCGCGACGACAGGCACGCGGCCGCGGCAAATTCTGACGCGGATCACATTTCCGACACCGGGTCGAGCAAGCCGCGCGAGACTGGCTAATCTCAGGAGACAGAACCCCCCGACACGGAGGGCATAACCGCCGCCGCGCGGCGGCCTTGCCCAGGGAGCACTGATGGCCACTCGATCCGAAGCCCGGCAACTCGAACTGGGGTTGCCCTTCCCGGAACTCGCGCGCGACATGCCGCTGCTGCCCGCGCGGATGGTCAATGAATTCTGCTACTGCGCGCGGCTAGCCTATCTGGAATGGGTTCAGGGCGAATGGGACGACTCCACCGACACCGTCGAGGGCCGCTGGGTGCATCGCCGCGTGGACAAGCCCGGCGGCAAGTTGCCGACCGCGGAGGCGAGCGAACCCGAGGAGCGCATCCATGCTCGCTCGATCACCCTCTCATCTAACCGCCTCGGGCTCATCGCCCGCATGGACCTGGTAGAAGGGGAGGGCAGCCAGGTCACGCCGGTCGACTACAAACGTGGCAAACGCCCGCATATCGCCCGCGGGGCCTATGATCCGGAGCGGGTCCAACTGTGCGTGCAGGGGATGATCCTGGCCGAGCACGGCTACCGTTGCACCGAGGGCGTGCTCTACTTTGCCGGCAGCCGCGAACGGGTGCGGGTGGAATTCGACGACGAACTGCGGGCGCTCACCAGGCAAACCATCGACGGGCTTCGGTTCGTCGCCGCGGGTGGGCAGATCCCGCCGCCGCTGGACGATAGCCCCAAATGCCCGCGCTGCTCGCTGGTCGGCATCTGCCTACCGGACGAGACCGCGTTTTTTCGCGGTGCCGACATTGCCCCGCGGCCATTGGGCATCGGGGTCGAGACCGCAGCCCCGGTCTATGTTCAGGCCTATCATGCAAAAGTGAGCAAGTCCGGCGAGCGGCTTGAGGTCTTTATCGACGACAAGCCGGTGCAAAGCGTGCGCCTGATCGAGGTCTCCCAACTCGCGCTATTTGGCAACATCTACGTCACCACGCCGGCCCAGCAGGAACTGATGCGTCGCGGCATTCCCATCTCCTGGCACAGTTATGGTGGCTGGTTCATCGGCCACAGCATCGGCACCGGTCACAAAAACGTCGAACTGCGCCGGGGCCAGTACCGCGCTGCCGATGACAGCAGCGCCTGCCTGCGCCTGGCGAAAGGACTGGTGGCGGCGAAGATCCGCAACAGCCGCACCTTGCTGCGGCGCAACTGGAAGGCCGGCGAGGTGCCGGTCACGCTGATGTCAGACCTGGATGGCGATATCCGCCATGTCGCGCGGGTGGCCGACATGCAAGGCCTGCTTGGCGTCGAAGGGACGGCGGCCTCGCGTTATTTTGGTGCCTTTGGCAACCTGATCAAAGAGTCCGCCAAGACCGGCGAGTTCAGCTTCGACTTTACCCGGCGTAACCGCCGCCCCCCGACGGATCCTGTCAATGCCCTACTGTCTTATGCCTATGCCCTACTGGTGCGCACCTGGCATGTGACACTGAGTGCTGTCGGCTTCGACCCTTATCTAGGCTTCTATCATCAGCCGCGCTATGGACGTCCTGCCCTCGCGCTCGACCTGATGGAACCGTTTCGCCCGTTGCTTTCGGATTCAGCAGTGATCCAGGCGATCAACAACGGCGAGGTGCATGCCAGTGACTTCATCTCGGCGGCCGGGAGCATCAATCTGACCCCAGATGGGCGCAAGCGTTTCATCGCCACGTTCGAGCGGCGGCTGCAACAAGAAGTGACGCATCCCCAGTTTGGTTACCGCCTCAGCTATCGGCGCCTGTTGGAACTACAGGCCCGGCTACTGGCGCGCCACCTGTTGGGAGAACTGCAGGACTATCCGCAATTCACCCCGCGCTAAACTGTGAGTATTGGCGAGTAACCGACGCCGACCTCGACGCCAGCAATGCGCTAAGAGACTGCCCTGTTGCCGAGGACAGGTCATGGACCAGCGGATGTATATCGTCGCCTACGACATCGCCTGCCCCAAGCGCTGGCGGCGCATCTTCAAGCTCATGAAGGGCTACGGAGAATGGCTGCAACTCTCGGTCTTTCAGTGTCGGCTGACCGCGAAACAGCAGGCCGAGCTGATTGCGCTGCTCGACGGTATCATCAATCACAAGGAAGACCACATCATCTTGCTCGATCTCGGTCTTGCTGATAACGTGGTCCCGCGCGTCACGAGCCTGGGCAAGGCCGAGTTCAGCCCGATCGAGCACGAACCGATCATCATCTGAGCTGCCGCGACACCGCGAGGGCTTCTGTGCTGCCCGGATCTCGGGCAGCGCTCGCAGTCTCCAGCTCTTTGACAATCAGCACAATGGGCTATACTTGTTTCCGACGGTCGAGCCGAGCCGACCTGAGTCGGGCCGATCCGCGCCAGGTCTCGCAAGTTGCCCTGACCACCGCGTCCCATGGCGCCTCCGTGGCGGGCTCCCCCCCCGGCTGAATAGCCGGGGCCTCATTGAAGCTTGGACGCGCACGCCGAAATCCTGCTCAGGGGCTGGGCCCCCCCCGGCTGAATAGCCGGGGCCTCATTGAAGCGTGCTCAACGGGGTCGGAGCCGCGGATCTCGACGGCCCCCCCCCGGCTGAATAGCCGGGGCCTCATTGAAGCCAGCTGCACGTACCCGCACTCTGATCTGTCCTCATCGCCCCCCCCGGCTGAATAGCCGGGGCCTCATTGAAGCCTATCGGGCGTGTCGGGCGGACCGACTTGGATCTGCCCCCCCCGGCTGAATAGCCGGGGCCTCATTGAAGCTGGGTGTGCTGGAAAACGTAGCTCGAAAGCTCGACGCCCCCCCCCAGCTGAATAGCCGGGGCCTCATTGAAGCCGCGCGTAACTACCAGCCACGTTGCCGGCATCTTGATCCCCCCCCGGCTGAATAGCCGGGGCCTCATTGAAGCTTGATTCCCGCTCACTTCGGCACCCATCTCGTCAACCCCCCCCGGCTGAATAGCCGGGGCCTCATTGAAGCGCACCGAGACCGTCGCCGTTGAAGAGCGCTCTGGCGTCCCCCCCCGGCTGAATAGCCGGGGCCTCATTGAAGCGCTGTTTCCACGAACCTGAGAACGTCTCCCTGGGTGCCCCCCCCCGGCTGAATAGCCGGGGCCTCATTGAAGCACGCCGGCAATGAAGGAGTTTCGGCAGACCGGCAAATCCCCCCCCGGCTGAATAGCCGGGGCCTCATTGAAGCGTGGAGTGTCCAGGCCGTTGCGTACCGCAGTAAGGCCCCCCCCCCGGCTGAATAGCCGGGGCCTCATTGAAGCTGCGCTGATCACCGCGCGCAGGCATGGCCGACCAAGCCCCCCCCGGCTGAATAGCCGGGGCCTCATTGAAGCTCGGCATCGGCCAGTGTCGGATTGCGATTGCCGCTGCCCCCCCGGCTGAATAGCCGGGGCCTCATTGAAGCGTCAACACGCCGGGACTGGACCTGTACAGCATCATCGTCCCCCCCCGGCTGAATAGCCGGGGCCTCATTGAAGCCTGTCGATCCATGCCGCTTGCGCCCCCAGCAAGGTCTCCCCCCCCGGCTGAATAGCCGGGGCCTCATTGAATCC
>REDK01000144.1 GCA_007693535.1 Chromatiaceae bacterium | reverse complement strand
GACTGAACAGATCCGCCCAGGCGTAGAGGATGCGCGGGGCGAGGTTGGCGAAGACAAGGCCGGGATGTACATCTTCGAGCGCAAGGCACGCTTTTACGAGCAACGGCATCAACGCCGCGCGAACCGGCTGAGGTAGCAGAGCGGCTGGGGATCGAAACCTACGGCGATTCGACCGAGGTGCAGACGCTATAAGGCGTTCTTTTGATCGTTCCCACGCTCCAGCGTGGGAATGCGTGTCGGCCGCTTCAGCGGCCCATTGCGAAGGCCATTGCAGAGCCCGGAACGATGCGGGTAAGCTGGGCTGGATCGAGATCGACCGGTGGCGGTGCTGCAGGGCTCCGCACCGCTCGGGCCGCTGGAGCGACCCGGGATCGGACAGGCGTGCAGGCCGCTCCAGCGGCTCGTTGCGAAGGTCATTGCATGCCCGGAACGATGCGCGGGTGCGCTGCGCTGGATCGAAATCGACCTGTGACCTTGGATCTCGACTCACCGTCGCTCAGGAGCCGGCCTGCTCTCCGGGGCTATGGGTTAGGTCATGCCATCCAGCGCCGAAGCTCAATGACACCGAGCCTCCCGCGACGCTTGACACGGACGTCCGGCCAAGCGTCGGCCGAACGCGGTAAGATTCAAGCCCCGGCAGCGTCCTGCCGGGCGCGCATCGCCCGCATCCGGCCGGTGTTCCTGCCCGGGCGCTAGATGCGGTCCGTGATTGATCGTCGGGGGGTTCGGCGGGATCGAGTGGCGGCGCGCAGAGCCGTCGAAGTCGTCGCGCTCCGGCGCTGTCTCAGGATGATCGATTGCAAGCCCTGAGGACGGCCGCATGCATGGCCCTGACGCCATAGTTGACCCCGACGCCATACCCTGCAGGGAGTCATGATGACGCATTTGGCAACGCAATCAGGCTTCGATGCCGAGGCCTATCTGGCCTGGGAAGAGCAACAGCCTGAAAAACACGAGTATCTCGCGGGTGCGGTCTTCGCCATGGTGGGCGCGAGGCGCGAGCATGTGGTGGTAGCGCTCAACTTGGCTGCTGCCTTCAAGCAGCGTCTGCGCGGCGGTCCCTGCCAAGCGTATGTCTCGGACCTGAAGCTGCGGGTCGAGGCGATGGATGCCTTCTTCTACCCGGACGTGATACTGTCTTGTGACCCGCGGGATCATGCCGCGAGCCAATTCATCGCGCACCCGACCCTGATCGTGGAGGTGCTGTCGGCGTCCACGGCGGCCTTCGACCGTGGCGACAAGTTCGCGGCCTATCGCACGCTGCCCTCCGTGCAGGAGTATGTGCTGGTCGATATCCCCTCGCGTCGGGTGGAGAGCTTCCGGCGGACGGCGGACCCGGATTGGCTGTTCCACGAGCACCGGCCCGAGCATGGGGATTGTCACTTCCCGGCCGTGGGGGTATCGATTCCGTTCGACGAGATCTTCGAGAATCTGGGTCCCGAGGATGTCCGCCCGGGTGGCCAGCCCTAGCGTCCATGGCGACCGGCACCAGCCCAGACCATTGAGGTGGTGCCCGCCATGGCCATTCCCCTCAGCCCGATCCTCTCCCGAAGGGCGAGGGAGACAAAGGGCGCGCGGGTGTCACCTTGATGGTTGAGCTTCGGATGGATCGGGCGCGCCGGCAGGCGCCCGTGGCGACCCCGCCGTTCCACACCTGGGTCTTTCCGGACGGGACCCTGTGGACCGAGTTCCACCGCAACGACGGGGGCTATCTGCTGCGCTTTCCGCAGCTCGCCGACTTCCAGGTTGCGGCGGACGCGCGCACCGTGACCGGTGTCCCCGTGCCCGAGGTCTCGGAGGGCACCACGCAACATCTCTATCTCAACCAGATCCTGCCGCTGGTGCTGAGCAAGCTCGGCAAGCTGGTGTTTCATGCCAGCGCGGTCGAGATCGGCGCCGGTGCGGTCGCCTTCGTCGGTGAATCGGGCCGCGGCAAGTCCACCCTGGCAGCGAGCTTCGCGGTCAGCGGCTGCCGCTTCCTAACCGATGATGGACTGGTGGTGGAGCCGAGCGGCGAGGGCTTCGCGGCGCTGCCCAGTCACCCGTCCATCCGCCTCTGGGACGACAGCGAGGCGGCGCTGATCCCGCCCGCGGCGCGGCGGGCGCCACCGGTGCATTACACCACCAAGGCGCGGTTCCTGGCGGATGAGAATCTGGCCTTTTGTGAGACACCTCGCCCCTTGCGGCGGGTCTATTTCCTGGGCGACGGCGGCTCGACGCGGCTGGAGCTGCATCGTCTGAGCCCGGCAGAGACCCTGCTCGAGTGGGTCAAACACTCCTTCCTGCTCGACATCGAGGAGCTGCCCCGGCTGGCCTCGCATTTCGATCAGGTGGCCGCATTGGCCAAACAACCGATCCATTACCGCTTGGATTATCCCAGGCGATTCGAGGACCTGGCGGCGGTACGACAGGTGATCCTGGCGCACGCTCGAGAGGAGCACGACGACCGATGCAATTGACCGACACGACGACCATCCCGCCGCAGGTGATGACCCGCACGGTGGGTAACGAGATGGTGATCCTGGATCTGGCCAGCGGGACCTATTTCGGTCTCGACCCGGTCGGGGCGCGGATCTGGGCGCTGATGGGCGAGGGCCGGACCCTGGCCGAGATCTGTGACCAGATGCTGGAGGAATACGAGGTCACGCGCGAGGCGCTGGAAGCGGATGCCCTGCGACTGGCCGGGGAGTTGGAGGCACAGGGGCTGATTCGCGTCAGGTCGGACTCTTAGCAACCAACCATAGGGGCCATGCCCATGACTCCGCTCCGCATGGGTGGGCACCAAAGACTTATCCGTCCGACCACTCTGGCTTAGGTGCGGCGGCAGATTCACCAGGGGGCATTCTCCGATGCAGATTGCGGAGTCCGAAGTATGAGCGGTCGCGCTCCAAGCCTCGAGAATGAACGGCTCGCACTCTTGCCCGCGGCACTGCATACCGACCCCGCCAGCTGCGGCGCCGCAATCGTCCACGGCGGCCCTGACCTGCTGGACCTGATCATCGCCAAGGATCTTGGCCCCCTATGGCACGACAGACTCCAGTCGAACGATCTTCTCGCGTCCTTGCCGTCGGCCACGATCGCGGCGCTGCGCCGAGCGCACATCGCCGCGACGATGGGCTATCTTGCGCAGAGGGCGACCCTGGACCAGCTCGATCGGCTGTTCGACGCTGAGGGCATCGCCTCCGTGGCGATCAAGGGTGCGCACGTGCGCGAGTGTGTTTATCCAGACCCTGTGCTCAGGCCAGCCAGTGATGTCGACATCCTGATCGCACCAGCAGACCGGCGCCGCGCGGCGCGCGCACTGATGGACGCTGGCTACAGCGCATATCCAGCGCCTGCCAACGTGAGCCACGAGGCGACCTTCAGCCGTCGTCCAGTGTTGATGAAGCACTTGCCCCGGCGATTGCGCGACCGACGCGGGCGAAACGTGTAGCCCAAAAAGTCGAACGCGGTCTCGGGGTAGTCCAGAGGCCGATCGTCGTCTTTGCAGTAGACGATCTTGGTCTTCTCAGGATGCAACTCCAGGCGACAGTCTGCAAAGCGCCGCGCCAACGCGGCCTTGAGGTCTTCGGCCGCCTCCCAGCTCCGGCAGTGGCACCGCGCATCGTCGGCGTAGCGCTCGAACGGGATCTGCGGATCGCTCCGCGTCATCCACGCATCAAACGCATCATGTAGGAACAGATTCGCCAACAGCGGGCTGACCACACCACCTTGCGGCGTGCCTCGATCCCGACTCTGCAGGGTTCCGCCCGGCAGCTGTACCGGCGCTGTCAGCCACCGCTCAAGGTAGAGTAGCACCCACGGCTCCGTGCTGTGGTGGCGCACCGCACGCATCATCAGATCATGATCGATCGCGTCGAAGGACTCCACGACACAAATACCCACCGCCACGTCGACGGCCACCCCGAGCGGGTAACTGTCCGGCGGACCCGCCAT
>REDK01000077.1 GCA_007693535.1 Chromatiaceae bacterium | reverse complement strand
TGCGCGAAGGCGGGCGTACCGTCGGTGCCGGCGTGGTGGCGAAGATCATCGAGTAGGGCACCTCCCACGCGGGTGCCACCGCGGGTTATCATGCCCGACCATGGTCGGGCAGTCCCGCCTTGTCCTTTCTAGGCCAGTAGCTCAATTGGCAGAGCAGCGGTCTCCAAAACCGCAGGTTGGGGGTTCGAGTCCCTCCTGGCCTGCCACATCAAGCCTTCGGGCGGCAGGTTGTAATGAATACACGAGCCGAGACCGGTCCGGCCGGTCGGGATACGGCCAAGCTCGTGACGTCGGCCGTCCTCCTGGCGATCGGCATCTGGGCCTTTTATCTCTTCGAGAACTACTCGCTGCTCCTGCGGGTCATCGGTCTGCTGGCAATTGCCGGCGGTGCAGCCGCGCTGGCTCTGACCACCGAGCAGGGCCGGCGGGTATGGAGTTTCATCATGGATGCGCGCATGGAAGTGCGCAAGGTCGTCTGGCCAAGCCGCCAGGAGACCATTCAGACCACGCTGATCGTCATTGCGATGGTGTTCCTCGTCGCCGTTGTCCTTTGGCTATTTGATTCCGTGCTCATGGCGGTCCTGCGGTTTCTGACCAGGCAGGGTGGCTGATCGTGTCCAAACGCTGGTACGTCATCCACGCCTTCTCTGGCTATGAGGGGCAGGTGCAGCGCTCGCTGAAGGACCGCATCGAGCGCGCCGGTATGCAGGAGTTTTTCGGCGACATCCTGGTGCCGACCGAGGAAGTGGTCGAGATTAGGAACGGGCAGCAGCGCAAGAGCGAGCGCAAGTTCTTCCCCGGCTACGTGCTGGTACAGATGGAGATGAACGAGGATACCTGGCACCTGGTCAAGGAGGTTCCTCGGGTCATGGGATTCATCGGCGGCAAAGGCGATCGTCCAGCACCGATCCCGGACAATCAGGCGGAGGCGATCCTCAAGCGAGTGCAGGATGGCGTCGAGAAGCCCCGGCCCAAAGTGCTCTATGAACCGGGCGAGGTCGTGCGGGTCACCGACGGCCCGTTTACCGACTTCAATGGTGTCGTCGAAGATGTGGACTACGACAAGAGCCGGGTCAAGGTGTCGGTGCTGATCTTTGGGCGCTCAACACCAGTAGATCTGGAGTTCAGCCAGGTCGAGAAGGGTTGAGGGGCGCCGCGGCGCGGGGTTGCTATCGTACTACCACTGCTGCCGCTGTATCCGTGGCTGACATCAACTCTGAGCGGCCAGGCAGATGGCGCACCGGGATATTTCGATTTCACGCGTACCGCTGCGCCGGGTGGCAGCCATACCCTGCTGTCATGGTGCTGACTGGCATCAGTACGTAGCCTGCAATATGCCCAGTCCGGACCGCCCCGTCACCCACGATACCCGACTACGACGATCCCGGCGGGATTTATCGCCGCGCTCGGCAATGATTCCCGGTCCTGATCCGGGCGCTCAACCAGGGGAGCCGTCGGCATGACCGCGGCGTTTGCACCCACCGGAGTCTCTACATGGCAAAAAAAGTCAACGCATATATCAAGCTGCAGGTCAAGGCCGGGGAGGCCAACCCCAGTCCGCCAGTTGGGCCGGCGCTCGGTCAGCATGGCGTCAACATCATGGAGTTCTGTAAGACCTTCAACGCTCGCACCCAGGAGCTGGAGAAGGGCCTGCCGATTCCTGTGGTGATCACGGTCTATTCGGATCGCAGCTTTACCTTTATCACCAAGACCCCGCCGGCCTCGGTCCTGCTGAAAAAAGCGGCCGGTGTGCCTAAGGGTAGCAAGACCCCGAACACAGTCAAGGTCGGATCGGTGACCCGCGCGCAAATCGAAGAGATTGCAAACACCAAGATGCCGGATCTCAATGCCCAGGATCTGGAGGCCGCCGTGCGTACCATTGCTGGCAGCGCCCGCGCCATGGGTCTGACCGTCGAGGGGGTGGAATAATGGCCAAACTGAGCAAGCGGGCAGCGGCCATCCGCGAACGCGTTGAGCGTGGACGACTGTACTCGGCAGAGGAGGCCTTTGCGCTGCTGCAAGAACTGTCGCAGGTCAAGTTTATTGAGAATGTCGATGTCTCGGTCAACCTCGGGGTCGATCCACGTAAGTCCGATCAGGTCGTGCGCGGTGCCACCGTGCTGCCGCACGGTATCGGTAAGCAGGTGCGCGTGGCGGTCTTCGCTCAGGGGGCCGGCGCCGATGCGGCGACCGCGGCGGGCGCCGAACGGGTCGGCATGGAGGACCTGGCCGAGGAAATGAAGGCCGGTAATCTGGACTACGACGTCGTCATCGCGGCACCGGATGCGATGCGTGTGGTGGGACAGCTCGGTAAGCTGCTCGGTCCGCGTGGCCTGATGCCGAATCCCAAGGTGGGTACGGTCACCCCTAACGTGGCAGAGGCGGTGCAGAACGCCAAAGCCGGACAGGTCCGCTATCGCACCGACAAGGGCGGCATCATACATTGCCCGCTGGGCAAGATCGATTTCGACCCGGTCAAGCTACGCGAGAACCTAGAGGCACTGTTGGCGAACCTGGCCAAGGCCAAGCCGAGCACCTCCAAGGGCGTGTATATGCGAAAGGTCACGGTGTCCTCGACCATGGGGCCGGGGCTGACCGTTGATCATCAGGCGCTGTCGTTCTGAGGCCCAGGCCGGACGATGGCATGACTTTGGGGCAACGGCCGCGGCCGTGGTCCGTCAAAGACCGCAGGTGCCTACGGGATGGTTCGCCCAGCGATTTGTCCCACCCAGGCTTAATCTCCGCCTGCGCAGATGGTGCCCGGGCATCAGGTCGTCTGCTGGACGCTTCCTGACGAAGGTGCACGTAGTCGGGCTGCGACGACCCCGTCGGTGGTTGCGCCCAGTTCGCTGGATGTCCCCGGCCTCCGCCGAGCCAGATGCCGAGCTGCACCGGGTCCGTAAAAGGCCCCGAATTGAGTAAGTGCCGACGGCCCGGTTCGGGCATCGGGGAGGTCCAGTTCCATTCGATCAGGAGGTGACGTCTGTGGCACTAACCTTTGCCCAGAAAGAACGCATCGTCGCCGAGGTCGCGGAGGTCGCCAAATCGGCCCACTCGGCCCTCGGGGCCGAGTATCGCGGGCTGACCGTGGCGCAGATGACCAAGCTGCGCGGCGAGGCCCGCAAGGCCGGCGTTTACGTGCGTGTCGTCAAGAACACGCTTGCCCGCCGCGCGCTCGCCGATACCGACTTCGCCTGCATGGACGAGCGGCTGACCGGGCCGCTCGTGCTGGCCTTCGCCCAGCAGGATCCGGGCTCGGTAGCCCGCGTGGCCGAGGCCTTCGCCAAGGAGAACAACAAGTTCGAAGTGCGGTTCCTGGCCGTCTCCGGACAGTTGCTCCCGGCCTCCGAGCTCAGTCGCGTCGCGAAACTGCCAACCCGCGACGAGGCGCTGAGTCTGCTCATGGCCGTGATGAAGGCACCGATCCAGAAGCTGGCCGGTACCCTCAACGAGGTGCCGGGCAAGCTGGCGCGCACCCTGGCTGCGGTGCGTGACGCCAAACAGGCGGCCTGATCCGTCCGCTGTCAACCGCCCTGGTCCAAGCCGGTGGCCCAGCGGGCCG
The DNA here is from genome assembly GCA_007693535.1 of Chromatiaceae bacterium. Lineage (GTDB taxonomy): Bacteria > Pseudomonadota > Gammaproteobacteria > Chromatiales > Chromatiaceae > Lamprobacter. The sequence continues at coordinate 14,728 of REDK01000077.1, read as the reverse complement.
GCCGGATCGACCACAAAGAATCCGTATTAAGGAGTTCACTATGGCCGTTTCCAAAGAAGACATCCTGGACAGCATCGCCAATATGACGGTGATGGAGGTCGTCGACCTGATCAGCGCCATGGAGGAGAAGTTCGGCGTGACCGCGGCCGCTGCGGTTGCTGCTGCGCCCGCCGCGGTCGCTGCCGATGCCGCCCCGGTCGAGGAGCAGACCGAATTCGACGTGATCCTGACCTCCTTCGGCGCCAACAAGGTGTCGGTCATCAAGGCCGTGCGTGCGCTGACCGGACTCGGCCTCAAGGAGGCCAAGGATGCCGTGGAAGGGGTACCAACCACGATCAAGGAGGCAGTTTCCAAGGCCGATGCCGACGAGGCCAAAAAGCAACTGGAAGAGGCCGGGGCCAGCGTCGAGGTGAAGTAACGGCCGAGGAACAAGTCAGGCCGACCTTGTATCCTTACCCGTTCCCTTATCCGTTCCAGGCCCAGCAAGGGGCGCCCGACGCGGGGCGCAGGGTAGGCTGGCGGCTTTAGGCCGCCGGCCTTTTGCCGTTTGTAACCTGCTTGCGCAACTGCGCGCGGTCCCGCGCGAGCGCCGACGACAACTCTGATGATCGCGTCGTACCGGATACCGCGGGGTGCGACCGTATAAACCGGATGGCGAGCCGCGTCGTGACAGTCGCCCGGGCACTGAATACACGGTTTAGCCTTGATCGTTATCGCGGCCAGCGGCTCGGGCGCCCTGCGTAGTCAGGGCTTCCAGCCCTGATCACATCAGGCCAGGATGGCCTGACTACGCAATCGGTCGCCGCGGTGGCAGGAGTTACGATCGAGGCCCACAGTTTTGCTGCCGGGGCCGGTCAGGATGACCACGCATCCGGCAACTTCCCGGGCAGGCTGTCAGAGGCCTGCCGCCACATGTCGGCAGGGCCTGCGGCGCACCGACGCGGCGGCCAAAGCGCCGACGACATCGGCACCGTCAACCACGGTGCCACGCGCCGGGCGCGGGCCTGATGCCCCACGGCGCCTGAGGTTACCCGAAGACTCAACCAGAGGGAAGGCAGCATGCCCTATTCGTTCACCGAGAAGAAGCGCATCCGCAAGAGCTTTGGCAAGCGACAGACCATCATGGAGGTGCCGTTCCTGCTGGCCACGCAGATCGATTCTTACCGTGACTTCCTGCAGCTCGAGGTGAAGCCGCGGGAGCGGCGTGACGTAGGACTGCACGCAGCCTTCAAGACCGTCTTCCCGATCGCAAGCTATTCCGGCAATGCCCATCTTGAATATGTGACTTACCGGCTCGGCGAGCCAGCCTTCGACGTGCGCGAATGCCATCTGCGCGGGGCCACCTATGCGGCACCCCTGCGAGTATTATTGCGGCTGGTCATCTACGACAAGGAGGCGCCGGCGGGCAGCCGGGTGGTCAAGGACGTGCGCGAGCAGGAGGTCTATATGGGCGACCTGCCGCTGATGACCGAGACCGGTACCTTCCTGATCAATGGCACCGAGCGCGTCATCGTCTCTCAGCTCCATCGCTCCCCCGGTGTCTTCTTTGATCACGACAAGGGCAAGACCCATTCTTCGGGCAAGCTGCTGTTCTCCGCGCGGGTGATTCCCTACCGTGGCTCCTGGCTCGACTTCGAGTTCGATCCCAAAGACAACGTCTTCGTCCGTATCGATCGCCGACGCAAGCTGCCGGCCACCATCCTGCTGCGTGCCCTCGGTTACAGCGTCGATGACATGCTACGGCTGTTCTTCGACACCGACCGTTTCCACTTCGGCGAGCAGATCGCGCTGGAACTGGTGCCCGAGCGGCTGCGTGGGGAGACCGTCAATTTCGAGATCCGGATCGACGATCAGGTGCTGGTGGAGAGCGGCCGGCGGGTGACCGCCCGGCACATCCGCGAACTGCAGAAGGCTGGGGTAGACCGCTTGGAGGTACCCGAGGAGTTCCTACTAGGGCGCATTCTCGCCCATACCCAGGTCGATACCGAGACCGGCGAGGTCATTGCCGAGGCCAATACCGAGATCACCGCTGAATTGCTGGCATTATTTCGGGTCAAGGGGGTCGAGCGGGTCGAGACCCTGTTCGTCAACGATCTCGATCATGGCCCCTATCTGTCGGAGACCCTGCGCATTGATCACACCCGCTCCGAACTGGAGGCGCAGGTAGAAATCTACCGCATGATGCGCCCTGGAGAACCACCTACCAAGGAGGCGGCGCAAAACCTGTTTCATAACCTGTTCTTTGCCCCCGACCGCTATGATCTGTCCGCGGTCGGCCGGATGAAGTTCAACCGTCGGCTAGCGCGCGAGGCCACTGAAGGGCCAGGCATCCTCTATGACGGGCGCTATTTCAGTCAACGCAGCGACGAGTTTGCCTCCCGTCTCCATGCTGAGCATGGCGACACCTCAGATATCGTCGATGCCCTGCGGGTACTGATCGAGCTGCGCAACGGTCGCGGCACCGTCGATGATATCGATCATCTGGGCAACCGCCGCATCCGCTGTGTCGGTGAGATGGCAGAAAACCAGTTCCGCGTCGGGCTGGTTCGGGTGGAGCGCGCGGTCAAGGAGCGGTTGTCGCTGGCCGAGTCTGAAGGGCTGATGCCGCAGGAGTTGATCAATGCCAAGCCGGTGTCGGCGGCGATCAAGGAATTTTTCGGCTCCAGCCAGTTGTCTCAGTTCATGGACCAGAACAATCCCCTTTCGGAAGTCACCCATAAACGCCGGGTCTCGGCCCTCGGTCCCGGTGGGCTGGCGCGCGAACGCGCAGGTTTCGAGGTGCGCGACGTGCACCCGACCCACTATGGCCGGGTGTGCCCGATCGAGACCCCGGAAGGTCCAAATATCGGCCTGATCAATTCCCTTGCGGTGTATGCGCGGACCAATCGCTATGGGTTCCTGGAGACGCCCTATCGCAAGGTGGAAAACGGTATCGCCACTGATCAGATCGATCACCTCTCGGCGATCGAGGAGGGCAACTTCGTGATTGCCCAGGCCAACGCCACGCTAGACGCAGAGGGTCGCCTGAGCGACGCGCTAGTGTCCTGCCGGCATATGAACGAGTTCACGATGAAGGCACCGGAAGAGGTGCAATACATGGATGTCTCGCCACGGCAGATCGTCTCGGTGGCAGCCTCGCTGATCCCCTTCCTGGAGCACGATGACGCCAACCGCGCCCTGATGGGCTCTAACATGCAGCGCCAGGCAGTGCCGACGCTGCGCGCCGAGAAGCCTCTGGTCGGGACCGGCATGGAGCGGGTCGTGGCCAAGGACTCCGGGGTGGTGGTGTGGGCGCGCCGCGGCGGTGTCATCGAGTCGGTGGATGCCGCGCGTATCGTGGTGCGGGTGAACGATGAGGAGACCGAGGCCGGCGAGCCCGGGGTGGACATCTACAACCTGACCAAGTACACCCGCTCCAACCAGAACACCTGTATCAATCAGCGTCCGCTGGTCGGGCCCGGTGATGCTGTCGCCGGTGGCGATGTCCTCGCCGATGGCCCCTCCACCGATATGGGCGAACTGGCCTTGGGGCAGAACCTGCGGGTGGCCTTCATGCCCTGGAATGGCTACAACTTCGAGGACTCGATCCTGATCTCCGAGCGGGTGGTACAAGAAGACCGCTTCACCACCATCCATATCGAGGAACTGACCTGCCTGGCGCGCGATACCAAGCTTGGTCCTGAGGAGATCACCGGCGATATTCCCAATGTCGGCGAGTCGGCCCTGGCCAAGCTCGACGAGTCCGGTATCGTCTATATCGGTGCCGAGGTGCGCGAGGGCGATATCCTGGTCGGCAAGGTCACGCCCAAGGGCGAGACCCAGCTTACCCCCGAGGAGAAGCTGCTGCGGGCGATCTTTGGCGAGAAGGCCTCGGATGTGAAGGATACCTCCTCCCGCTTGCCCTCCGGCATGGCCGGCACTGTCGTGGACGTGCAGGTGTTCACCCGCGACGGGATCGAGAAAGACAAGCGCGCCGTGCAGATCGAGGAGATGGAGCTGGAACGGGTGCGCAAGGACCTGGCCGATCAATTGCGCATCGTCGAAAAGGATACCTTTCAGCGGATCGAGCGTATGCTGCTCGGTAAGATCGCCGATGGCGGGCCGGGCGGGTTGAAGGCCGGTGCCAAGATCACCAAGACCTATTTGTCGGAATTGACCGCAGCGCAGGGCCAGGACAAGTGGCTGGAGATCCGGTTGCGCAACGAGGAAGCGGCCAGCCAGCTCGAGAGCATTGCCAACCAGATCAAGCAGCAGCGCGATGAGTTCCGCGAGCGCTTCGAGACCAAAAAGCGCAAGATCACCCAGGGTGACGAACTTGCCCCCGGCGTGCTCAAGATGGTCAAGGTCTATGTGGCAGTGAAGCGGCGCATTCAGCCCGGCGACAAGATGGCCGGGCGCCATGGCAACAAGGGGGTGATCTCCCGCGTCGTGCCGGTGGAGGACATGCCCTTCGGGGCCGATGGCGAGCCCGTGGATATCGTGCTCAATCCGCTCGGGGTGCCGTCGCGTATGAATGTTGGGCAGGTGCTGGAGACCCATTTGGGCTGGGCTGCCAAGGGCCTTGGCGCCCGCATTGAGGCGCTGATGCGGGCCGAGGCCCCGGCGGCAGAACTGCGTGCCTTCCTGACCGAGGTCTACAACAGCAGCGGCAAGGCCGAGACCCTGGATGACCTTGGCGATGAGGAGATCCGCGATCTGGCCCGTAACCTGTGCGGCGGGGTCCCGCTGGCCTCGCCGGTCTTCGACGGTGCCACCGAGGACGAGATCCGGCACATGCTGCGCCTGGCGAGCCTGCCCGAGTCGGGACAAACCCTGCTCTTCGACGGTCGTACCGGTGAGCGTTTCGAGCGCCCGGTCACCGTGGGCTACATGTACATGCTCAAGCTCAACCATCTGGTGGACGACAAGATGCATGCCCGCTCCACCGGTCCCTACAGCCTGGTCACTCAGCAGCCGCTCGGCGGCAAGGCCCAGTTCGGCGGCCAGCGCTTCGGCGAGATGGAGGTTTGGGCACTCGAGGCCTATGGTGCTGCCTACACCCTGCAGGAAATGCTGACGGTCAAATCCGACGACGTGAACGGCCGCACCAAGATGTATAAGAACATCGTCGACGGAAATCACCGGATGGAGGCCGGCATGCCGGAGTCCTTCAATGTTCTGGTCAAGGAGATCCGCTCGCTCGGGATCAACATCGAGCTGGAGCAAGACTGAAGCTGGCGCACAGGCTGCCGGCCGGCGGACCGCCGCGGCCGGCAGCGATCAGGTCTCCAGCCGCCCGTTATTCCGGCCCGCGGCCAACCGGCCCGCGGCCCTCTCTTCTAGGAGGCTCAGGTCTTGAAAGATCTACTCAGAATCATCAAGCAGCAGGGGCAGGCCCTGGAGTTCGATGCGATCCGTATCGGGCTCGCCTCGCCGGAAATGATCCGTTCCTGGTCTTACGGCGAGGTGAAGAAGCCGGAGACCATCAATTACCGCACCTTCAAGCCCGAACGCGACGGCCTGTTCTGTGCCAAGATCTTTGGCCCCGTCAGTGATTACGAATGCCTATGCGGCAAGTATAAGCGGCTGAAGCATCGCGGTGTCGTCTGCGAGAAGTGCGGGGTCGAAGTGACGCTCGCCAAGGTGCGCCGCGAACGCATGGGCCACATTGATCTGGCAAGCCCAGTCGCTCATATCTGGTTTCTGAAATCCTTGCCTTCGCGCATCGGTCTGCTGCTCGACATGACCCTGCGCGATATCGAGCGCGTCCTCTATTTCGAGTCGTTCGTGGTGATCGATCCCAACATGATCGAAGACCTTGAACGCGGTCAGTTGCTGACCGATGATCAATATCTGGAGGCGCTCGAGGCCCACGGCGACGAGTTCGATGCACGCATGGGCGCAGAGGCGGTCTATGAACTGCTGAAGACCATTGATCTCGACGCGGAGACGCGCAAGATGCGCGAAGAGATCGAGGCAACAAATTCCGAGACCAAGCTCAAGAAGCTGACCAAGCGGCTGAAGCTGATGGAGTCGCTGCAGGCCTCGGGCAACCGGCCGGAATGGATGATCATGACGGTGTTGCCGGTCCTGCCACCAGAACTGCGCCCGCTGGTCCCGCTCGATGGTGGCCGCTTTGCCACCTCCGATCTCAACGATCTGTATCGACGGGTGATCAACCGCAACAACCGCCTCAAGCGGCTGCTGGACCTGGTTGCACCCGATATCATCGTGCGCAATGAGAAGCGCATGCTGCAAGAGGCAGTCGATGCGCTGCTGGACAACGGCCGCCGCGGGCGCGCCATTACCGGCACCAACAAGCGACCGCTCAAGTCGCTGGCGGACATGATCAAGGGCAAGCAGGGGCGCTTTCGCCAGAATCTGCTCGGCAAGCGGGTGGACTATTCCGGCCGCTCGGTCATCGTCGTCGGCCCCACACTCAAGCTGCATCAGTGCGGCCTGCCCAAGCGCATGGCCCTAGAACTGTTCAAGCCATTTATCTTCAGCAAGCTGCAATTGCGCGGGCAGGCCGCCACCATCAAGGCGGCCAAGAAGATGGTCGAGCGCGGCACGGCCGAGGTCTGGGACATTCTCGAAGAGGTCATCCGCGAGCATCCGGTCATGCTCAACCGCGCGCCGACCCTGCATCGGCTAGGCATTCAGGCCTTCGAGCCAGTGCTGATCGAGGGCAAGGCAATCCAGCTCCATCCACTGGTCTGCACCGCCTTCAATGCCGACTTCGATGGCGATCAGATGGCGGTGCATGTGCCATTGTCACTGGAGGCGCAGCTGGAGGCCCGCGCCCTGATGATGTCGTCCAACAACATCCTGTCGCCGGCCAATGGCGAGCCCATCATCGTCCCGTCCCAGGATGTGGTGCTCGGGCTCTACTACATGACCCGGGCGCGCATCAATGCCCGCGGCGAGGGCCTGGTGCTGGGCGGTATCGACGAGGCACGCCGCGCCTATGAGACCGGCCATGCCGAGCTGCATGCACGGGTCAAGGTGCGCATCCGCGAGGTCATCCGCGCCGAGGACGGCAGCAGCAGCGAGGAGCATACCGGCATCCGCGAGACCACGATCGGCCGCGCCATGGTCTGGGAGATCGTTCCCGAGGGGTTGCCGTTTGCCCTGGTCGACCAGCCCCTGGGCAAGCGCCAGATCTCGCGGCTGATCAATACCTGCTATCGCGTGCTCGGGCTCAAGGACACCGTTGTCTTTGCCGACCAGATCATGTTCCTGGGCTTCCGCATGGCCACCCGGGCCGGGGTCTCCATTGGCCTGGAGGACATGGAGGTGCCGGACCAGAAGGCGACGATCCTGGCCCATGCCGAGGAGGAGGTGCGCGAGATCGAGGATCAGTACACCCAGGGCCTGGTCACCAACGGCGAGCGCTACAACAAGGTCGTCGATATCTGGTCGCGCACCAACGATCAGGTGGCCAAATCGATGATGGCCAAGCTCGGCAAGGATACCGTCGTCGATCGCGAGGGCAATCCAGTTCAGCAGGACTCGTTTAATTCCATCTACATGATGGCCGACTCTGGTGCGCGTGGCTCCGCCGCGCAGATTCGTCAGCTCGCTGGCATGCGCGGACTCATGGCGAAGCCGGACGGCTCCATCATCGAGACCCCGATCACTGCCAATTTCCGCGAAGGGCTCAACGTCATCCAGTACTTCATCTCCACCCACGGCGCCCGCAAGGGCCTGGCCGATACCGCGCTGAAGACAGCCAATTCCGGTTATCTTACCCGCCGGTTGGTGGACGTCGCCCAGGATATGGTGGTGCTGGAGGAGGACTGCGGTACCGAAAAGGGCCTGCTGATGACCCCCATCATCGAAGGCGGCGACGTGGTCGAGCCGTTGCGCGAGCGTATCCTGGGGCGGGTCGCCGCGGCACCGATCTATCATCCCGGCACCGACGATGTCCTATGCGAGGCTGGTACCCTGCTCGATGAGGTCTGGGTCGGCCGGCTGGAGGTCGCCGGTATCGATCAGGTGATGGTGCGCTCGCCGATCACCTGCGAATCGCGTCTCGGCGTCTGCGCCCAATGCTATGGTCGCGACCTGGCGCGCGGGCACCGGGTCAACATGGGCGAGGCGGTGGGCGTGATTGCCGCCCAGTCCATCGGCGAGCCCGGCACCCAGCTCACCATGCGTACTTTCCACATTGGCGGTGCCGCCTCACGGGCAGCGGCGGTCAGCAATGTCCAGATCAAGGCGCGCGGCACCGCACGCCTGCATAACATCAAGACCGTCCGCCACCACAGCGGCAACCTGGTGGCGGTCTCGCGTTCCGGTGAATTGACCGTGGCCGATGAGAAGGGGCTGGAGAAGGAGCGCTACAAGATCCCGTATGGCGCGACCCTGCTGGTGTCTGACGGCGACAGCGTCGAGGGCGGGCAGATTGCCGCAACCTGGGACCCACACACCCATCCGGTGGTGACCGAAGTGGCTGGTACCCTGCGCTTCGATGACTTCATCGACGGCGTAACGGTCCAGACCAAGACCGATGAGGGCACCGGACTGGCTTCACTGGAGGTCATCGATCCCAAACAGCGGCCGACCGCGGGCAAGGATCTGCGGCCAATGATCAAGCTGCTCGATGAAGCGGGCGAGGAGCTGAACATCGCTGGTACCGATCTGCCGGCCCGCTACTTCTTGCCCGCCGGGGCCATCATCAAGGTATCCGATGGGGCCGAGGTGGGCGTCGGCGATATCCTCGCCCGCCTGCCACAGGAGTCGTCCAAGACGCGCGATATCACCGGCGGTCTGCCGCGGGTGGCGGACTTGTTCGAGGCGCGCAAGCCCAAGGATCAGGCGCTGCTGGCCCAGGCCACCGGCACGGTCAGCTTCGGCAAGGAGACCAAAGGCAAGCAGCGGCTGGTAATCACCACCGACGAGGGCGAGGAGGTCGAGGAGCTGATCCCCAAATGGCGCCACGTCGGGGTATTCGAGGGCGAACGGGTCGAGAAGGGCGAGATCATCTCCGACGGTGAACTCAACTCCCATGACATCCTGCGCCTTAAGGGAGTCACCGCGTTGGCGGAATACCTGGTCAAGGAGATCCAGGACGTCTACCGGCTCCAAGGCGTGCGCATCAACGACAAGCACATCGAAGTCATCGTGCGCCAGATGCTGCGCAAGGTGGAGGTGACCAACTCGGGCGACACCCGGCTGCTGCGCGGTGAACAGGCCGAGCAATCGACGGTGCTGGCGGAAAACGAACGGGCGATCGCCGAAGGCAAGCAGCCGGCCCTCTACGAGCCGCTGCTACTCGGCATCACCAAGGCCTCGCTGGCGACCGAATCGTTCATCTCCGCGGCCTCCTTCCAGGAGACCACCCGGGTGCTGACCGAGGCGGCCGTGCGCGGCTCGGTGGATGGGTTGAATGGACTCAAGGAGAACGTCATCGTCGGCCGCCTGATCCCGGCCGGCACCGGGCTCTCCTATCACAACGAGCGCCGCCGCAAGCGCCGTGGCGAGACTGCTGGCGATCAGGCCGAACGTATGGAACTGGCCACCGAGGAACTGGAACAGGCCCTCAAGCAGGCGCTCAACACCTCGGAGTCGGCGGCGGACTGAGTGTCCCGCGGAGGCCATCCTGGATCGTGGCCCGGGGTCAGGTCGACGTCGACGGCCTGGCCCCGGCCGGCGCCTCGATCCCCGGTGAGACCTGCTCCTGCCAGACACTGCTATCGGCCTGCCGTCAGGGTAGGCCGTGGCCGGCAGTGTTCGGCTCCAGCCTTTCCCCAATGCCCCCGGTGACCCCGATCCGCTGGGTGGGCTAGTTCAGGCCCGTGGTGCTGCCGTGTCGGTGGCGACCTCTGCCAGGGCCGCCTCGATGCGCTGCTGGATGGTCAACCCTGCCAGCCCCAGGGCCGGCACCAGCAACCAGGGCAACCAGGTGCCGGCCGTGGGGTCCAGGCCCAGGATCAGCGCGATCAGCCCGAACAACAGGGCGCGATCGCTCTGGCCCAGCGGACCGTCGAAGCGGCGCGAGGCCCCGATCCCCAGGGCCGCCAGTCCAGCCACCTCAGCGGTCAGTCCAAGCACCAGCACTGCCACCAACAGCCAGCCGGTGACCCCGGGATGCAGAGCCAGAGGGAGGTAGAGCAGGGCATCGCCCAGTACATCGCCCACCTCGTTGAGTAGAGCCCCGCGCGGGCTTTGCAGCCCATGCTCCCGGGCGAGCATGCCGACGATGGTATGCAAGGCCATGCGCAGCAGCAGCAGCAGCGGCAACAACAGCAACAACGGGCGTGCGCCGGGCGCCAGTGCCAGCAGCGCCCCCATCGCCGCGGCCACGCCCAGGGTTCCCAGGGTCAACTGATACGGCGTGATACCGCGCGCCGCCAGGCGGCCCACCAGCGGGCGCAGCAAGGCCTGAAAGCGGGGCTTGAGGTCATAGACAGAGATCACGCGGTCCTCTCCTGTGATGATGTCAGGTCATCGCCCGCGGGTCGCTGGACGGCCGCACGCCTGGTGGTGCGCAGGTGGCGGCCCGGGGACGGGGAACCCCGGTTGGTCCGGTCAGTCGCAGTGAGAGCGGCGATGGGGCGGCCGGGGATGCGCTGGCATGATCCCGGAAAGGCGGCCAACCCGCAAACCGGCCCATCCGCGCCGAAATGGCCGCACGCCTCCGGGTTCCCCCCGTGGGCAGGCCCGGCTATACTGGTAAGCCGTTCAGGTCATGCGCCCTTAGCTCAGTCGGTAGAGCATCTGACTTTTAATCAGGTGGTCGTTGGTTCGAATCCAACAGGGCGCACCATAAAATCAGTGGCTTACAGCAAAACTCTTGGATCTAGCCCAGACTGAGTCACCAATAAGTCACCACGGAGACCCAACTGGCCCGGGATCTTGCGTGCTGCGACCAAGGCGGGCCTTGTTCGAGGCATTTGCGCTGTCGCGAGTTTCCGCGCCCCGGAGCGCGCAGCCTGGGAGCAGCCGAACCGGCGGAGCGGCACAACAGGGCATCCAAACGGGCAACCAACGCGCTCGGCAGAGTCGATGGGCCTATAGATGAGAATAATTCCCATCGACACCGAGTGACGGGCAACCACCACCTTCGGGGGCCGTGCCCCGATCCGATCCCATGGGGTGGCGTCGGTCTGCCGGTCTAGCCGGTCGCCGGAAGCGCCTGGACCAGTGAGCGCATCTGCGCGGGGGGCCCTGTCGGATGTGGTCCAGCGACATGGCCATCATCACCGCGATGGCCAAGCCGACGCGGGTGGTCATTTCGGCGAGGCCACGGATGAAGTGCTGCTCGAAGCCGAAGTGGCTGTCGATCCGATTGTCGATGCGCTCCAAGGCGCTGCGGCGGTTGTAGCCGCGCTGCCAGTTCGGGCTGCCGTTCGGGGTGGGGACGAAGATGCGCCGGTCGTGCGCGTCCAGTTTGATGCGCACGACGCGCCATCATCGCCTGGATTCACCCCACCGGCTTGGTAGCATTGGGCCTGGCCCTGGCGGTCGAGCCCATCTGCGGCCGCCGGGCAGCGTTACTTCAGCATATTGCGATCGGCTTCGAAGCCCTGAAAGGCCAGGTCGCATTGCTCCCCGGTAGCGGGGCACACGCAGTGCACCGAGCCCTTTTCCGTGTGGACGATGGTATTGGCCCGTTCGGGATCGAGTGGGCGAGTGATCGGGTTGGACGGATCGTCGTCCGGGAGGTTCTTCTCCTCACGCCACAACGCGCGAGTATCGATCAACGGGCGGATGCCGTCGTCATCCCACAGCAGCGCCTTGGTCTCGGCGCTGTCGAGCCCCCGATCGGCGCTGCAGTCTCGACAGCGTTCAGCCAACGCCGGGGTCTCGGCGAAGGTCGTACGGATCATCGCCCTGAGGGTGGGCTGTTCGGACACCGAGGCGGGCATCAGCGCAAAGTCCACGAGGATCTCGTGGCGGGTATCGGCGATCAGGTGCAGCCCATCGCCGAACCAGCGCTTGACCTTCTTCCACGCCTTGCCGGTGCGGGCCTCGATACCGTAAGTTTCGTGATAGCCCCAATCGGCATCGGGGTCGCCGGAGAGTCGCGTGTCGCTCGTGAATCCGTCCGGGGGCTCCTGCGGCCGGACGGACTCGCTCCTTGGCGACGACCTGTTTTGGCCCCGGTTCGCCCCGCTCCGGGCCGCGCTTCGCCACGACGTGCGGCCGCGAACGCTGAAAGCCGGCCGCGTCCGAGGAGCACCGCGTCCGGCTTGGATGTGAGACCAGGGACGCGCACGAATTCTGTGCCGCCTGAGCGGGCGCTGATCGAAGCGGCATCTGCGCAATCGCGAGCCTGTTGGCGCTGCGTTGCAGCGTTGGCGATTGATTGATCCTGACGCGCCTAGCTCGGGCGCGTTGGGAAAAGGAGTCTGACCGATGACGAACAGCCGCGTGGCGCCAACGCCGCGTCGACGACGACCGCTGCGGCGCAAGGCGCCCGAGCTGACGCCGCTAGCGGCTTAACGTGGCTGGCGCGATTGATGATCAAGGCGATTTGCGGCCGCCCGCGGCTCTCTTGGCTTCAGACCCTTGGACTAAGCGGGTGCGGTCTTCAGTCGACGATCAACCGATGAGTCGGCACACGGGCATCCACCGGCCAAGGATGGCCCGACGCGGATGCCCTCATGGTTGCGGCTGCCCGGGGGCGTACCCGGCGATTTCCTTCTCGGCCTCGAGCCAGTCGTCCAACTCGTGCCCCGGCTCGAATCCCCGCTGCAAGGCTTTCACGTAGGCCAGCTCGGCGATCCGTTGATAACGATCCTCGGCTTCGGGTGCCGATGAATCGCTGTCGGTCGCCTCGGACGCTAGGGGCTGAGAGTCAGTCAGGACTTGAAGCTTTGCAGACATGTGGTCATCCTCGCTTGCGTGAATTGGTTGCAGATCGCTGACTGACAGAACACATCGGGGCGCGACCCTGGCAGGCGTCAGCCGTTGTTGCTGGTCCCTGTCCCCACCGACAGTGACTCGCCTATTACCGGGACCCACTTCATCCTTGTGCCAGGTTCTGGAGCAGAGTAGCAGACCTTAGTCAGCAGTGAGGCGAGTGGGTGCTTGCAAGGCAGCGGCGGCGACCGCGGCGGAGGACCGTGTCACTCGTCGACGGCGACAGTTGACAAGTCCAGGTTGGTAAAGATGACGCCGTCGGCGGAGAAGCTGTTGGGTTCGGTACTAAAGGGTACGGTGACCTCGCTGAGATCTGCGGGCGCAAGGCCGTGCGCGTAGATGAAGCCACCCTCGGTCACGCGCATCGCCGTTACCGAGTCACCGAAGCTGACCCCAAGCAGATTGATCTGGCCGCCACGAAAGGCGTTGGCTGCGATCGCGCGGCCGGCAATCTGGGCGCCATGGGCCTCGACTAGGCTCACATTGTCGGCACGAATGCCCTCGCCCCCATCGCCGGAGAGGTCTGCGCCCCGGACATCGATGCGCGAGGCACGCCGAGCCCAAGCCGCGATCTCCCCGCCGGTCATATCCGCTGAGCGCAGAGTGGCATCACTCATGTGCCGCGCATGGACCCCCCAACGGCTACCTCGTAGGGTCGAAAACCGCGCCGACAGGGTCGAACCATTATTGATGGTGGCGCCATCGCGGAAGCCGATGAAGCCGCCGTTAGGGGTGATCACCGCACGCGATCCACGATTAACCAGCAGACCGACCGCAGCCCCGCCATCGATCTGTTCGAAAATGGAATCGATCTTCGGTGACTCACTGCCCCGCTGCACATTGAACAGCGGCGCGCTGCCACGATCATCATCGGCGCCCACAAAGCTGCTGGTATTGACCGGCACGATCTCATCTGCCGTGATCCGGACATGGGAAAGATCGCTGTTGTACTGATGGATCTGTTCGTCGAGCACATAGCCATTCAGGATGCGCACGACGACGCCGTCGCGGTCGCTGTTATGGCGATGACGCAGGCTTGAGGCCAGGGCCAGGGCCTCATTCAGGGACTGGAAATGCCCGCCGGGTCCGACTTGGATTTCGACGCCACCGTCCACCATCGCCATCCAGCGGCGGCTCAGAGCGGTCAGCGCTCGAATCTGTGCAATGCTCTGTGCCTGACCCGGCGTCCAGCCACTGATACCTTGGGCATTCTGTGGGCCGCGCGCCAGTACCGAATTGGCGGCAACCAAGCCGAGCACCAGCAGCAACATCTGCACCAGCAAGGCAGTGCGGACCCGCACGGGGATGATAGGGAAGCGTTTCATCAAGGCTCTCCGGTTGTGGTGACACAGGCCCCGGCCAAGGTGTCAATCCCGAATCGATCGCGCACGCAATGACGATGGGATACGGTTGACCTCGTGCTAACAGTTGCCTACGCGACGCGACGGTCGCTCATGGCGACGCATTCGCCAGCGGTGATGACGAGTGCGCGCGGTACCGAGGGCAAAGGACCACGCGCAACCGCAGGACAGAGTCGGGACATTGGCCCGGACCACCCGCATTATTTCAACCGCGTTTTACGTTGCGATGACCGACCGCGGACCATTGCGTGATCTTTCTATGACGAGCAGGGCAACCCCGATGCCAGGTGGCCAAGGGTGAGTACTCACCCGCGGCTCCCACAGATCTGGACGTGTCCAACTGAGGCACTCTGCTCCTCAGTCCTGGCAGACTGGAACCTTAGGGTTCTGATCGACCAAAAAGGTAACTATTCACCTACCCCAGTCGAGGCATCGGCGGGCGGCCCTGGAAGGTGAGGACGAGGGCGTGGAAGAGGTTGGCCGATTGCTTGCGCAGAGTGGAGAGGTAGGACCGGATC
>REDK01000182.1 GCA_007693535.1 Chromatiaceae bacterium | reverse complement strand
ACAAGAGCACCGAGATTGCTCAGGCTTTGCTGACGGACGTGCGACGCGCGCAGTTTGCTCGCGAGTTGGCGAGCTTCGAGATTGCGGGCTTCGCGCTAGAGCCGCGACAGCAAAAGAGCGTTCAGGGCATCCCTCGGTTCGAGGTTGCACTGATACGGAACCCCGCCGCGACGGGGCACCGCCCGACACGCAATCAGTAACTTATCGATGGACAGTTGTCTTCTCGGGAAAGCGATGATTGAATCGAAACCGGCCGCCTGCCACTTCGCCGACCCTGCGGTGACGCACGCTTTGCAGACGCTAGCCCCAACCCCGGACGCGGACCCACCCCCGCTTCCAAGCGACGAATACTGGATGCGTCAAGCGCTGGCGCTGGCAGAGCGGGCGGCCGCCGCCGGCGAGGTGCCGGTCGGGGCAGTGCTGGTGCGCGACAGCGCCTGTATCGGCTCCGGCTACAACCGGCCCATCGCCACCCACGACCCCACCGCCCATGCCGAGATCGTCGCCCTGCGCGCCGCGGCCCGGCACTGCGGCAACTACCGCCTGCCCGGCTCCCGGCTCTATGTGACCCTGGAGCCCTGTCCGATGTGCGCCGGCGCGATCGTGCAGGCGCGCGTCGCCGCGGTGATCTACGGCGCCGCCGACCCCAAGGGCGGCGCCTGCGGCAGCGTCTTCGACCTGCTCCCCGCCGACCACCGATTCAATCATCGCACCAGTTGCACCGGTGGCGTCCTTGCCGCCGACTGCGCCGAGTTGTTGCGCGCCTTCTTTCGCGCCCGCCGCCGGGGCGGTAGCGCCCTCGGCTCGGCGCCACCCGCATCGCCGGCAGACCAGCGCTAGGCGCGGCGACCGGGTCGAGTTCACCCAGCGGGAGGCCCGGCAGCGGCACCAGCGCCAGCCGCGGCCAAGTGGGGCAACAGCGGGTCCAGCGGCGACGGCAGGTCCACCGCGGCGGTGCATGCAGCCGCGCCCCGCCGCGACCGCCACCGACTGCCGGTCGGCGCGTCCGGTGTAGACTGCCACGACAGGCGCGGCCGGCTACCGGCAAACCCACCGGTGTCTGCCTCTGCTCCGGTTCTGCTCCCATCCTGCTTCAGGAGTCCCCATGCAACTCGGCATCCAGCGCGGCGATCTGGCCGCGATTCAGACCCCCTGCCTGCTCCTCGGCCTGTTCACCGGCCGTGACCTCTCCCCCGCCGCCGCCGCTGTCGATCAGGCCAGCGGCGGGGCCATCGCCCGCCTGATCGGTCGCGGCGATCTGGACGGGCCGACCGGGACCTGTCTGCTCGCCTATGACCTGCCCGGCGTGGCCGCCGAGCGGGTCTTGCTGCTGTCCTGCGGGGTGCGCGCGGAATTCAACCGCGCCGCTCTGGTAAAGGCTCTGACCGCGGCCCTCACCCGCCTCGGCGAGGCGCGGATCGAGCATGCCCTGGCCGCCCTGCCGGCCCTCCCCACCGGGCTGGATCAGTATCAGACGGCACGCCAGGCGCTGCTGCTGGCGGCCCAGTCCGCCTATCGCTACACCCAGACCAAGGAGCCCGCCAAGGAAGTCCCGCCGCCACTGGCAGGCTTCCAACTGTGGGCCGAGGATGACGCCGCCGCCGCGGTGCTCACGCGCGCCGCCGAGCATGCCCAGGCAATCGCCGCCGGCCTCAACCTGGCGCGCAATCTGGGCAACCTGCCCGGCAATCTCTGCACCCCGACCTATCTGGCCGAGCAGGCCCTAGCGCTGGGCGAGCGCTATGCGCACCTGACGGTGGAGGTGCTCGACGAGGCAGCGATGGCGGAACTGGGCATGGGCGCGCTGCTGTCAGTCTCCCGCGGCAGCCGCGAACCGGCCAAACTCATCGTGCTGCAGCACCGTGGTGGCGAAGCCGCCGAGAAACCACTGGTGCTGGTCGGCAAGGGACTCACCTTCGACGCCGGCGGCATCTCGATCAAGCCGGCCGCGGACATGGACGAGATGAAATACGACATGGCTGGCGGGGCGGCCGTGCTCGGGGCGATGCACGCCCTGGGGGCGCTCGACCTGCCGCTCAATGTGATCGGGGTGGTGCCGGCCTCCGAGAACCTGCCAGACGGGGCCGCCAACAAGCCCGGCGATATCGTCCGCAGCATGTCCGGTCAGACCATCGAGATCCTCAATACCGATGCCGAGGGCCGGCTGATCCTCTGTGATGCCCTGACCTATTGCGAGCGCTTCGAGCCGGCGCTCGTGGTCGACATGGCCACCCTGACCGGCGCCTGTGTGGTCGCCCTGGGCCGGCACGCCAGCGGGCTGTTCACCGCCGACGACGAGCTGGCGACGGAGCTGCTGGCGGCCGGCGAGGCGGCCGGCGACCGTCTGTGGCGGATGCCGCTGTGGGACGATTATCGCCAGCAACTCGACAGCAATTTTGCCGACCTTGCCAACGTCGGCGGGCGCGAGGCCGGCGCGGTCACCGCCGCGGTCTTCCTGTCGCGCTTTGCCAAGGCCTATCGCTGGGCACATCTGGACATCGCCGGCACCGCCTGGCTAAGCGGCAAGGAGAAGGGTGGCACCGGCCGGCCGGTGCCTATGCTGGTGGAGTTCCTGCTGCGCCAAGCCGGTCAGGCCGGCTAGGCGCCGGCCGGGTACTGCCGTCACCGGCTGCCGCGACCCCAGTCCCGGAACCCCTCCGCCAGGACTGTCTATACTGGGTAGAGACGGGGCCGGTCGGCGCACCGGCCCCATGGCCCAGGTGCAGGGGGTGGCGTTGAACGACAACCAAGACCCGGACACGCGGCGGCTGGTCATCACCCGCGACGGCCTGGCGGTCCTACTCAACGCGCTGCGCCGCCACGGCTATCGGCTGATCGGTCCGCGACTCGGCGACGGGGCCATCCAGTTCACCGACATCGACGGTGTCGACGACCTGCCGCAGGGGTGGACCGCGGTGCAGGAGGCCGGCCATTACCGACTCCAGCGGCGCGCCGATGCGGCCCTGTTCGGCTATGCCGTCGGCCCACACAGTCTCAAGCGCTATCTGCATCCGCCACGGCTGCGGCTGTGGCGGATGCATCGCGATGCGATGCAGGGTTGCAGCAGCGATTCCGGCGCCGACCCAGGTGGCGACCCAGGTGGCGACGCCGAGACCAGCGACCGTGACCCTCAGACCACCGCACCGGCCGGCCCCTTCGCCTTCGTCGGCGTGCGTCCCTGCGAGTTGCGCGCCCTCGCCATCCAGGACCGGGTTCTGCTCGGCGGCCAGCAGATCGATCCCCATTACCAGGCCCGCCGCGCCGGCTGTTTCATCGTCGCGGTCGCCTGCGGTAGCCCCGGCGGCACCTGTTTCTGCCAGTCGATGCAGGCCGGCCCCGGGCTGCGGGACGGCTTCGATCTGGGACTGACCGAACTCGATACCGATCCCACCGATCCACCCCAAGGCCAGCGCCTGCTCCTCGCGATCGGCTCGGCGCGTGGGCGCGCTCTGCTCACCGAGATCCCCCACCGTCCGGCCACTGCCGCCGAGATCGCCCAGGGCGAGCGCGTGGTCGCGCGTGCTGCCGACGCCATGGGCCGGCACCTGGACGGCGACGGCTTGCGTGAACGCCTGCTCGCGGTGCTTGAGCATCCGTACTGGGACCAGGTGGGCGCCCGCTGCTTGGGCTGCACCAACTGCACCCTGGTGTGCCCGACCTGCTTCTGCACCAGCGTCGAGGACCACACCGACCTGACCGGCCAGTACGCCGAGCGCACCCGCCGCTGGGATTCCTGCTTCACCGGCGACTTCTCCTACATCCACGGCGGCAGTGTCCGCCAGCACCGCGCGGCCCGCTATCGGCAATGGCTGCTGCATAAGCTCGCCACCTGGCACGATCAGTTCGGCAGCCCGGGCTGCGTCGGCTGCGGGCGCTGCATCACCTGGTGCCCGGTGGGGATCGATCTCAGTGCCGAGGCAGCGGCGCTGGCCGCCGCCGCTGCCAGTCAACCCGGTCTCCCGACAGCCCCGCCAGCAGACCCCTCACCCGCCCCGACCAGTGCCCCCCAGCCCGCCGCCATGCCAGCCCGCCGCCATGAATGAGATCGAAGACCTGTTTCGCCGCCACCCCTTCGCCGCCGGTCTGGATGACGAGATCATCGCCTTCATTGCGGGCTGCGCCAGCAATGCCGTCTTCCCGGCCGGCAGCTACCTGTTCCGCGAGGGTGCCGCGGCCGATCGCTTCTATCTGATCCGCCACGGGACGGTGGCCGTGGAGACCTATCTGCCCGGGCATGGCGCCATGACCGTACTCACCGTCAAGGATGGCGAACTGCTCGGCGCCAGTTGGCTGATCCCGCCTTATCGCTATGCCTTCGACGGGCGCGCGGTCGAATTGACCCGCGTCTTGGCCTTCAATGCCAAATGCCTGCGGGAGAAGGCCGAGGCCGACCATCATGTCGGCTATGAACTGATGAAGCGCTTTATCCCGCCGCTGATCGCGCGCCTGCAGATCGCGCGCCTGCAGGCCTTGGACTGCGACGGCGTAGCAGCGGTGACGGCCGATGACTGAGACCCGGCCTGCCCCCGCGACCGAACCGAGGCCCGCCCAGGGTCGATTGCCGCGACCAGCCGGCGCCGACGGATTCATGCAACCGCGCTTCCTGACCGTGCAGCAGCGGGTCGCGGAGACCGCCGATGTCGTCACCCTGACCCTGGATAACGCCCCCCCTGGGCAGGCGCCGCCGGGCTTCCGGCCCGGTCAGTTCAACATGCTCTATTGCTTCGGCATCGGCGAGATCCCGGTCAGCATCAGCAGCGATGCAACCTGCCCGGAGCGCCTTGACCATACCATTCGCGCAGTCGGCACGGTCAGCCGCGCGCTGACCCGCCTGGAGCCCGGGGACCGGGTCGGGGTCCGCGGCCCGTTCGGCAATCATTGGCCGCTGGCCGCAGCGGTGGACCTGGACGTGCTGGTGATGGCGAGCGGCATCGGCCTGGTGCCGCTGCGCCCGGTGCTCTATCACCTGCTGCATGAACGCGCCGACTATGGCCGCGTGGCGCTGCTCTATGGCGCGCGCACCCCGGCCAATCTGCTCTTTCAACCCGAGATCGAGCAATGGCGCCGCACCCCTGGGCTCGATCTACGGGTGACCATGAGCCGCGCCGGCCCGGAATGGCCGGGCGATGTCGGCTATGTGACCGCGCAACTGCCTAAGATCCGCTGCGACCCGGCCGCGACCCTCGCCATGGTGTGCGGCCCAGAGCCGATGATCCGCAGCAGCGCGGTGGCACTGGAGGCGCTTGGCATTGGCGCCGAGCGCATCTTCGTCTCGCTGGAGCGCAACATGAAATGTGCCCTCGGCCTGTGCGGGCGCTGCCAGCTCGGGCCGCTGTTCATCTGCCGCGATGGACCGGTGTTCTCCTGGCGCCAGGTGCAGCACCTGCTACCGGTGCGGGAGTTGTGAGCATGACCAAGCCCCGTCGTCCTACCCTCGCGGTCTGGAAGTTTGCCTCCTGCGATGGCTGTCAACTCACCCTGCTCGATTGCGAGGAGGAGCTGCTGGCCGTGGCGGGCGCGGTAGAGATCGCTCGCTTTCTGGAGGCGACCCGAGCAGTGCGCCCCGGCCCCTATGACATCTCGCTGGTGGAGGGCTCCATCACCACCGCTGCTGACCGCGACCGCATCCAGGCGGTGCGCCGCGAGTCCGGTCTGCTGGTCGCGATCGGCGCCTGTGCCGCCGGTGGCGGCATTCAGGCCCTGCGCAATCGCGCGAGTCTTGCCGAGCTGACCGCCGCAGTCTATGCGCGGCCGGACTATCTCGACACCCTGGCCGAGTCCACTCCGATTGCCGAGCATGTCCCGGTGGATTACGAATTGCGCGGCTGCCCGATCGCCAAGGGCCAGTTGCTGGAGGTGATCACCGCCCTGCTCGCCGGCCGCCAGCCGGTACTGCCACCTCACAGCGTCTGCCACGACTGCAAGCTGGCCGGGCAGGTGTGCGTCATGGTGGCCCAGGGCATCCCTTGCCTGGGACCGCTGACCCAGGCCGGTTGCGGGGCCCTCTGCCCCGGCTTTCAGCGCGGCTGCTATGGATGCTTCGGCCCGATGGAGCAGCCCAACCGGCCTGCCCTCGATCACTGGCTGCGCGCCCTGGGGGTCGGCACGGCCGCTGCGGGGCGCCTCGATGGCAGGTTCGATCCGCGGCTCCAGGCCCTGGCTGAGGACACCGGCGACTGAGGGACTGTGAAAACCCCTTGGAGACCGCTTGTTTTGTCATAAACCAGGCTCAATCAGTTTTTTATGAGGTGCGCTGGTCCGCTGGCAAGGTTTTTTTCACAGACGCTGAGGCCGGACCTTGGCGCCGGCCGGCGCACCCGGGACCCGGACAGCTAGCCGCGGGCACGCGAGCAGGGACCCGCACCCTCCGCGCACGACCATGGCCATCAAACAGACCAACAGGCAAGCGATGACGAGCAGAACCATCGAGGTGGATGAACTCTCCCGGGTCGAGGGCGAGGGGGCGCTGCGGCTGATCATTCGCGACGGCGCCGTGGCCACCGCGGAATTGCGCATCATCGAGCCGCCGCGACTATTCGAGGGGCTGCTGCGCGGGCGCGCCTATACCGAGGCACCGGACATCACCGCGCGCATCTGCGGCATCTGCCCAGCGGCCTATCAGATGAGCGCGGTGCACGCCATCGAGGCGGCCCTGGGCATCGAGGTGGACGGGCCGTTGCGTGCCCTGCGCCGGCTGCTCTATTGCGGCGAATGGATCGAAAGCCACGCGCTGCACATCTATCTCCTGCATGCGCCGGACTTTCTCGGTTACGACGGGGCCATCGACATGGCCCAGGCGCATCCAGCGGCGGTGCGCCGTGGCCTGCTACTCAAGCAGGTCGGCAATGCCCTGATGACCCTCATCGGCGGACGCGAGATCCATCCCGTCAACGTGCGCGTCGGCGGCTTCTATCGCGTCCCCACCCGGGCCGAACTCACCCCCATTGCCGAGCGCCTGCAATGGGCGCGCGAGGCGGCCTGGGAGACGGTGAACTGGGTAGCGGGCTTCGAATTCCCGGAACTCGCGCGCGACTATACCCTGGTCGCTCTGCGCCATCCGGACGAATACCCGATGAACGCAGGGCGCATCGCAAGCAATCGCGGTCTGGATTGCGCGGTGGCGGATTTCGAGCAGCAGATCGAAGAACAGCACGAGGCACGTTCCACCGCCCTGCATGCGCGCCTGGTCGGCCCCGCGGCGGCCGGTCTACCGGCCGCCGGCGCCTATCTGACCGGTCCGCTGGCCCGCTACCACCTCAATCGCGCGCAGCTCTCGCCGCTGGCCCTGGAAGCGGCGCAGGCAGCCGGCCTAGGCGCTACCTGCGACAACCCCTTCCGTAGCATCCTGGTACGCGCAGTCGAGATCCTGTACGCCTGCGACGAGGCGCTCGCCATCATCACCGACTACGAGCCCCCGCCGGCCCCGGCCCTGCTCGCCCTGCCCCGCGCCGGCACCGGCCATGGCGCCACCGAGGCCCCGCGCGGCCTGCTCTATCATCGCTATGACCTGAACGCCGACGGCAGCATCCGCGCCGCGCGCATCATCCCGCCGACCTCCCAGAACCAGGCCAGCATCGAGGGCGACCTGCGCGAATTCGCCGGCCATTGGCTGGGGCTGCCGGATGCCGGGCTGCAGCAACAGTGCGAGCGGGCGGTGCGCAATCATGATCCCTGCATCTCTTGCGCCACCCATTTCCTGCGCCTGACCGTCGAACATGGCTGAGCGCGGGTTGGTATCGGCGCCGGTATCGGCACCGGCCGGCAACCAGCCCCGGTGCCTGGTGATCGGCATCGGCACCCGGGGGCATGGCGACGACGGCGCCGGGGCGCTGGTGCTGGACCTGCTGGGCCAGGACACCGACCGCGCCGGCCAGCTCTGGAGGCGCGATATCACACTCCTCACGCATCCTGGCCCGCCCCTGGACCTGCTGGAACACCTGTCCGGGGTGAACACGCTGTATCTGGTGGACGCCTGTCGCGGCGGCGGCGACGCTGGCAACCGGTATCGCTTCGACCTCGCCAGCGGCCCGCTGCCGGCGCGCCGCTTCGGTCTGTCCTCGCATGGGCTGGACCTGGCCGCCACCCTGGAACTGGCCCGTGCCCTCGGCAGCCTGCCACCCAATACCGTCCTCTATGCCATCGAGGCGGCAAGCTTCGCCCCGGGGCCGCCCTGCCCGGCAGTCACCGCCGGGGCTGCCGCCGTCGCCCGGGCGCTGCGGCTGGAACTTGGCGTAGAACCAGACCGAGCAGCGCCGGTTTCCGCTTACCAGGGCCGGTAGGTCAGCCCTGGGATGCTGTGCTCATCGAAGTGCTCGGGCAGGCTGCGGATCAGTTGCTCCAGCTCGGCCCGATCCACATAGCGCCCGTAGGAGGCCTTGGCCGCCTCGATGGGTACCTCGACGTAGTAGCGCTGCTGCGCCGGCTCCGGCAGGACCTGCAGGACGGTATCGCCAGCATCGATGATGCCGAGATAATCGTCCTCGGACTGCAAACGACCGAGCATCTGCTCGCAAATGGTGCGGGCCGACATCGGCACCGCGCTGATGGAGGAGACCGACTCGCCGGAGCGGTTGATCAGGTAGAAGACGCGAAACGGCATGATGACGATGACCCTCGGGGACCCGGCGCCGCACCACCAGACAGACCCTGCCCGGGCCGGGCCGGTTGCACACGGGGAGAATGGCGGTGACCGGGTTGGTCGGCTGGATGCACAGGGAGAGACGCGGGGGCGGCAGGGGGAGGCATGGCCGCGCTGCTGGCGATCGCTTGCCGGTGGGTTGTCGAGGAACGACTGGGGGCACTGGTGGGCGCGCTCGGTCGGGGAACGGCCGCCGACTCCGCCCGCAGCAACCATCGTCACCGCCGGAAACCGGCACCGCCTTGGCCGCAGCTTCGCGCAGCCAAGCCGTGCATTATATCATCCGGTGGCGGGGCAGCGATAAGGTCCGCTGACCCGCGGCAGCGTCGGTCTGGCCGTCTGCAAGCAGGGCAACGGCAGCGCTGGCGCCCGGCAGCAACCGGCCTTGGCACAACCGCGCCTGCAAACATCGCTGTCTGCCCGGCTCACCATCGCCGTGACCATTCACGATCCCACGGCGGTCGCAATCCGCTCGCTTCCGTCCCCATCCACGCAGCACCCCATCCACGCTGCACCGAGGAGCACCCATGCAGCAACGCCCCCGCCTGCCCCTGCACTGGCAGATCCTGATCGCCCTCGTCCTGGCCGTATTCGCCGGTCTGCTCACCGGCACCGATGGCGCCCTGTTCGGGCTGCCCCTGGTGGCCGTCTTCGCCTTCGTCGGCGAGTTGTTCCTCAATGCCCTGAAGATGCTCATCGTGCCGCTGATCGTCTCCTCGATCATCGTCGGCATGGCCGGCATCGGCGCCGCCGACAATCTCGGGCGCATGGGCGGCAAGACCATCGGCTATTACACCCTGACCAGCCTGCTGGCGATCCTCGTTGGGCTGTTGGTGGCCAATCTGATCCAGCCCGGCGTGGTCACCGGCAGCGCCGAGGAGGTGTTCGGGCTGACCGCCGACAAGGCCAGCCTGGAGGCGCGCTTCGCTGACAAGGGGGCCGGCGATATCGTCGGCATCTTCCTACGCATGATCCCCAGCAACGTGGTGGCCGCGGCCAGCGAGGGGCAGATGCTAGGGATGATCTTCTTTAGCCTGCTCTACGGGTTTTTTCTGACCCGCATCCCCAACCAATTCGCCGAGGCGCAGTTCGATTTCTGGAACGGGATGTTCCAGATCATGATGCGGATCACCGATCTCATCATGCGCTTCGCCCCGCTCGGGGTGTTCGCCCTGGTCGCCCAGACCGTCGCCAGCACCGGCCTGGCCGCCTTCGTGCCGTTGGCCAAGTTCTTCTTCACCGTCCTGCTTGCGCTGGGGCTGCACTTCTTCGTCACCCTGCCGCTGCTACTCTACTTTCTCGGCGGCATTGATCCCCGGCGCCATTATCGTGCGGTGAGCCCCGCCCTGCTCACCGCCTTTTCCACCGCCTCGTCCTCCGCCACCCTGCCGATCACCATGGAATGCGTCGAGCAGAATGCCGGTGTCTCCAACCGCACCAGCAGCTTCGTGCTGCCACTCGGTGCCACCGTGAACATGGACGGCACCGCCCTCTATGAATGCGTGGCGGTGCTGTTCATCGCCCAGGCCTATGGCATCGAACTCGGCCTGGCAACCCAATTCACCATCGTGCTGCTGGCCCTGCTGACCTCGATTGGTGTCGCCGGCATCCCCGCCGCCAGCCTGGTCGCCATCGCCATCATCCTCTCAGCGGTAGGCCTGCCGCTGGAAGGACTCGGGCTGATCCTGGCAGTGGACCGGGTGCTCGACATGCTGCGCACCGCGGTCAACGTCTGCGGCGATTCCTGCGGGGCGGTGATCATCGCCCGCTCCGAGGGTGAGCAGGGGGTGCTCACCGACCGGCCCGTCGCCGCTGCGGGCGACGACGCGACCTGACACCATGCGCCGCGGCGGCTGGCCAACCCTGGAGCAGACTGAACGGCTCAGGCCCAGCCTCCAACCGCTACAATCCATGGGCCGCCTATCGCATATTTGCGACACGCCATCGATCCGCTATTCCTACCCGACAGTGCCGTATCCGTGCGTGGCAGAGAGCGGCTCCCCGGCTAGAACGAGCGCAGGCGATCGGACCGCAAAACCGACCTGAACGTCGAGGGAAGAACAAGCCAGCAAGTCATTACTGCCCGCGCGGGAGCCTCCCGATGGACTGAAAACGCTGTCGATAGCGGGCCGGGGTGACGCCGGTACGTCGTTTGAAGAGTCGCTGGAAAAAGGTTGGATCCTCATAGCCAACGCGATGGGCGATCAGATCGATCGTCTCGCGGGTGGTCTCCAACAGGTGTTTGGCCTCTTCGACCCGCAGCGCCTGCACGTACTCTACCGGCGAGTAGCCGGTGGCGGCCTGGAAACGTCGCTTGAAGGTGCGCTCGGCGAGGCCGGATTCGGCCACCAGACGGGCCACCGGATTGGCCAGGCTGTAGTGCTCGGCGATCCATGCCTGGCAGCGTGCAATGACGGCATCCTCATGACGTCGCGGCCGCGCGCCGGCGGCATAGAGCATCTGACCCTCGCTGTGGTCGCCGAATAGAAAGAGCTTGGCCAGGCGCACCGCCTCGGCCTCTCCGCAAAAGCGGGCTACCAGGTACAGCGCCAGGTCCTCCCACGCGGCCGCTCCGCCGCTCGTGACGAGGCGTCCGTCTTCTCCGCTCAGAGAGAGGATGCGCTCCGGACGCAGCCTTACCCCGGCGTAATAGTGCTTGAAGAGACCCGTGACGCTCCAGTGGCTGGTCGCCTCCTGACCGTCGAGCAGGCCGGCATCGGCCAGCAGAACGGAGCCGGTGCAGACCGAGCAGAGGGTCGCGCCGGAGCGGTAGCGCTCGCGTAGCCAGTGCGACTCCTCCGGCCAGCGACCGCGAGGGTCGCTGTCGGCGGCAAGGGCCAAGTCGGTCACGACGACGATATCGGTCTCGGTGACTGTATCGATGCCTGCGTGCGGCGCGATCGGCACACCGAGCGGACTCGGGAAGGGTGCGGCGCGAGCGGCGAGGATGCGCACATCGAGACGCGCCGCGGCGGCCGGCTCGCCGGTCAGCTCGGACCAGGTCACGCCGACCGAGGAGAAGACCTCGAACAGACCATAGAGGGCGGCCGGCATGCTCTCGGGCAATGCAAGCAGGCTCACCGAAACAGGGGCGGAAACGGGTGTCGGGTCTCGTTCGCGGCTCATCGCCAAATCTTGACCGAAATGCCCCGTTTTGGTCCAGCATGCCTCTGCCACGACCCGGCGATCCGGTGCATCCTGAGCCTACCCCGCCAACAACGCCGGAGCACCACCATGTCGCTGTCACTCGCAGAAAAACCGACCTTCTATCAGCAGAATGCCGAAACCTTTGCCGAGCAGATCGGGCAGATCCTCGATTCCGGTGCGGTCGCCGTCATGCTCTCGATCGGGCATCGCACGGGTTTGCTCGACCTCATGGCCAGGCTGCCGCCGAGCACCAGCCAGCGCATCGCCTCGGAGGCGGGACTCGCGGAGCGCTACGTGCGCGAATGGCTCGCAGCCATGACCACGGGGCGGATTGTCCATTACGATCCAGTGCGTCGAACCTATACGCTGCCGCCGGAGCATGCCGCCTGCCTCACGCGTGGAGGCGGCCTCGGCAACTTTGCCGTCTACGCCCAATATGTGACCCTGATGGGTCAGGTCCAGGATCGCACGCTCGCCTGTTTCAAGACCGGGGACGGTCTGAGCTACCGCGACTTCCCGGACTTTCACCACATCATGTGCGAGGACAGCAACCAGAATGTGGTCGCGCAGCTCTTCGACACGCTGCTCCCGCTGGTTCCCGGACTGACCCGACGTCTGGAGTCCGGAATCGAGGTCTTGGACGCCGGCTGCGCATGCGGTCGGGCCCTGATCGCGATGGCGGAGCGCTATCCCCACAGCCGCTTTACCGGCTACGACCTGTGTGCCGACGCTATCGTGCACGCGACGCGCGACGCTCGGGCGAAGGCTACGGGGAACGTCCGTTTCGAGGTACGCGACCTGACCCATTTACAAGAGCGGGATCGGTACGACTTCGTCGTCTCCTTCGATGCGGTGCATGATCAGAAAGACCCGCAGGACCTCTTGCGACGCCTCTACGATGTGCTGCGCCCCGGCGGGGCCTATCTCATGCAGGACATCGGCGGATCCGCACACCTGGAAAAGAATCTCGACTTCCCTATGGCATCGCTCCTCTATGCCGTCTCCTGCATCCACTGCACGCCGATCTCGCTCGGACAAGGCGGAGAGGGGCTCGGCACCATGTGGGGTTGGGAGACCGCCGAAGGGATGCTGCGCAAGGCCGGTTTCGCGGAGATCGAACGGCATGTGCTGCCCCATGATCCGATGAATGTCTGGTTCGTGTCACGGAAGGTGTGAGGAGCGGCGCGCCGGGGAGCGGGCCTGCGCGGCCGGCGCCGAAGACCGCGAACGGAACTCGGCAGTTGCGCCGGTTGCGTCCGCCAGCTCACGCCCTAAAGCGGCGATGGCAACCGCATGCCGGGGTGAGTTGGGGGCGCGCACGCCGTGGTCGTGATGGCGGTGCCGCCGGGATCGCGGCCAATCTGTGAACAAGCGGGCAACCGATAGACGACCTGTGTGGCGTCAAACCGCTCCAGCCGCACGAGCGCGAACGGCGGGCGGGCACCGTCGCGCAGCAGCCGCTCCAGCCCTGCGCGATCGGGCGCCGCAGCCTTGTTCACAGACTGGGGACCGCGGCATCCAGCGAGAAGCCGCTGTTGGGCCGGGTGGGGACCTTGGGGCTCGCATCTCGCTGACGTCATCACCGTCGATCAGCCCGCTGCGGGCGAACCAGCGCAGCACCCGCCAGCGCGACGTCAGTCTTCAGGGACTGCTGGACGACTTGATAGAGGGCGGTCTGCTCGGGATGGCGGCGGCAGTCCGGGACCGAACAGCATCCCGATCGCCCCCAAGCGGGTGCGGCAGCCCTGGCGTTCAGGTCCAGCAGTCACCAGCGGCAGCCCGTGCCCCCGCCCCCGGCAGCCGCAACAGGGCCCGCGCATTGGCGCTGGTCTGGGCCGCCACCGATGCCGGCGCGGCGCCGCGCACGGCGGCCAGGGCGGCCAGGATCTCAGGGAGGTATTCCGGGCTGTTGCGCTGATAGCGATGCGAGGCCACGGTCAGGTCCGGGGCGTCGGTCTCCAGGACCAGCGCCGTGGCCGGCAGGGTCGCGGCCAGCCGCCGCAGCCGGGTGGAGCGCTCGAAGGTGAGCATGCCGCCGAAGCCCAGGCAAAAGCCCAGGTTCAGATAGTGTTTGGCCTGCCCCGCGCTGCCATTGAAGGCATGCACGATCCCACCGGCGCTGAAGCGGGCACGCCGCAGCGCCGCGATGACCTCGTCGTGCGCCTTGCGCACATGCAGCAGGACCGGCAGGCGGGCCGCCTGGGCCATCGCCAGTTGACGCACGAACAGGCCGCGCTGGCGCGCTGCCGCAGCGGCGGCCGGAGTGCTGTCCGCCTGCAGCACCTGGGGATGGAAGTCGAGCCCGATCTCGCCGACCGCAACCAGATGCCGGGCCCGGTCGGTGGCCGCCAGGCGCTGCTCCAGCAGGTCCAGGTCGGCGTCGCGATGGCGGGCCAGAGCGACCGGATGCAGCCCGAGGGCCGGATAGAGGTCTGGATAGCGGGCGCAGCAGGCCAGCAGCCGGTCCCAGTCGGCGGCGGCAATGGCCGGCACCACGATCGCGCCGACCCCCGCGGCCCGCGCCCGCATCAGCACTGCCGCGCGATCGGGATCGAACGCGGCCACGTCCAGATGGCAGTGGGTGTCGATCAGCGACAGATCGGGCGGCGGGATAGACATCGCTGGGACCGGGGCGTGGCGAAAGGATGGATACCCACCATGGCACGGGCGACCCGGACCGCTCAATCCTCGCCGCTGCGGCGGGCATCGCGCAGGTAATAGCGCTTGCCGGGGCCGTCGCCCACCAGCCGCGCCTGGATATCGAATAGCTTGGTGGCCTTGATCAGCTCGCTCAGCTTGGCATAGCCGTAGGTGCGCTGATCGAACTGCGGCGCGCGTTTATTGATGGTATTGCCGACGCTGGAGAGTTCCGCCCAGCCATCGTCGTCGGCGGCATCCTCCACCGCCTTGCGCACCAGGTTGATCAACTTGGCGTCCCCGCGCAATTCCTTGGTGCCCTGACGCTTGGGCGGGGCAGTACCCGGGGCCTCGTCCTCCAACAATTCGGTAAAGACGAACTTGTCGCAAGCGGCGACGAAGGCCTCCGGGGTCTTTTGCTCGCCGAAGCCATAGACGCGCAGGCCGGATTCGCGGATACGGGCCGCCAACGGGGTGAAATCGCTGTCGCTGGAGACCAGACAGAAGCCATCATAACGGCCGCTGTGCAGCAGGTCCATGGCATCGATCACCATCGCCGCATCGGTGGCATTCTTGCCCTTGGTGTAGGCGAACTGCTGGCGCGGCTGGATGCTGTGGCGCAGCAGCACATCCTTCCACCCGGCGAGGTTGGGACGGGTCCAGTCGCCATAGATGCGCTTGACCTGGGCGGTGCCGTAGTTGGCCACCTCTTCGAGCAGGCCATCGATGACCGAGGAGCGGGCGTTAT
This sequence comes from Chromatiaceae bacterium, assembly GCA_007693535.1. GTDB lineage: Bacteria > Pseudomonadota > Gammaproteobacteria > Chromatiales > Chromatiaceae > Lamprobacter. Next base: position 3,136 of record REDK01000182.1, on the reverse strand, counting down.
CGGCGTCGATCAGGACGGCCAGGCGTTGGTCGCTGTCGTTGGACATGTTGCATTGGATTCCTGGCAAACAGGGCGGGCTTTGACAGTTCGCTTAAAATATCAACAAAGATACTCTAATCTCTCCATTATGGAGAGAAGAGTCAGCATCAGCGAAGCGGCGCAGGCACTGGGCGTGTCAGTCACGACAAGGCGCTGCTGGGCCGCCCCGGGCAAACGGGTAGCCGAGCAAACGGCAGGCGGCCATCGCCGCTACGATCTGGCGAAGCTGCGTCCGCAACTGCTGCACGCGAGGACGCGGCGGTTCGGTGCACGGTCGCCGACCAACACAGCAGCAATGTTGCCAGCGGTTGGTGGATGCGGCGCGCCCCAACTCCGGCGCATGCCCCCGGCCATATCGCAACGCGCCTGATCCACCCGACCGATGTTGGGTGGATCAGCCACTGGTTTCCAAGCAGCAAGACCTGCTCGACCTGTGGCACCGTGCAGAACCACCTGCCGCTGTCGGTACGGGCCTGGACCTGCCCGGTCGGTGGAACCCTCGACGACCGGGATCTGCAACGGCGGCGGGCAACGCCTATCCGGCCGATCGTGCGGCCTCTCCCACCCCCTTGAGGGCGGCGCGAATGATCTCCTCCGCGCCGCGCTCGCCGTCATCGCCGGCGCGCGCCATGCGGGTCGCCTCGGCTGGCTTGTAGCCGAGCGCGATCAGGGCACTGATGGCATCGGCACGGGCGTTGGATGCAGCGCTGGCAACAGTGGCGTGGCCAGCGACCGGCACGGCACCCGCACCCGGTAAGTCGCCGAGCTGGGCGATGCGGTCCTTCATCTCGACGATCAGGCGCGAGGCGGTTTTGGGGCCGATGCCGGGCAGGCGGCTCAGGGCGGCACTGTCCTCGCGCTCGACGCAATCGGCGAAGCGCGTGGCGTCCATGCCGGAGAGAATACCCAGCGCCATGCGGGCGCCGACACCGCTGACCCGCAGCAGACCGCGGAACAGGGCGCGCTCGCGCTCGTGCAGAAAACCATAGAGGACATGAGCATCCTCACGCACCACCAGATGGGTGATCAGGGTCACCCGCTCGCCCACCGTGGGCAGGTCGTAGAAGGTGGACATGGGCGCCATGACCTCATAGCCGACCCCGCCCACGTCGATGAGGACCTGCGGCGGTTGTTTGGCCAGGACGATGCCCTGCAGTCTGCCGATCATGGCGGTCGCTCCGCGCTCGCTTGCTGGTTCAGGGGATGGTCGCAGGAGGGGTTCCAGGCAGGATCAGGTGCCCATTCCACCCCTTCAAGGGCGGAAATCACGCCAGGAGGCGGCGGCGCGTTTACGCGCCGGGATACCCATGGAGTGGGCATGACAGAGGGCGATGGCGAGGGCGTCGGCCTCGTCCTCGCCGGGGGACTCAGGGAGGGCCAGCAGGATACGCACCATGTGCTGGACCTGGGCCTTGTCGGCGTTGCCGCTGCCAACCACGGCGAGCTTGACCGATTTCGGGCTGTACTCGTGCACCAGCACCCCGCCCTGCAGGCCGGCACAAAGCACCGCTCCACGGGCCTGGCCGAGCTTGAGCGCGGCGGTGGGGTCGCGAGCGAAGATCAGTTGTTCCACGGCCATCTCGTGGGGCCGATGAGCACTCACCAGGGCCGCGACCTGCTCGAAGATCAGGCCCAGACGCTGCGGCCAGGGCTGACTCCCGACCCGGATGCAGCCGCTGGCGATGCGCTGGCTGTGGCGACCGTCGCTGGTGATGATCCCATAGCCAGTGTTGCGCGAGCCCGGATCGATGCCGAGGATGCGGTGGCGCAGAGGGGCGGCAGGAGGCATCGGGCCAACTCGCGACGGGAGTGCTGAACCGCGGACTGCTGCGACGCGGAGGCTAGGCCTCAGACGCTGTCGATGGCGGCCATGATCTCGTCGGCGATGTCGGCGTTGTTATAGACCGCCTGAACATCGTCGAGGTCCTCCAGCGCATCAACCAGTCTGAGCAGGCGCTCGGCGATCTCGCGCTCCAGTTCCACTTGGGTACTGGCGTTGTAGCTGACCTCCGAGACGCTGGTGTCGAGCCCGGCGGACTGCAGACCGTTGCAGACCGCGGCGAACTCCTCCGGGGCGGTGATCACGTCGAGCGAGCCGTCTTCGTTGATCAGGATATCCTCGGCGCCGGCCTCCAGCGCCGCCTCCATCACCCGGTCCTCATCGGTGCCGGACTGGAAACTGATCACCCCCTGCTTAGTGAACAGATAGGCCACCGAGCCATCGGTGCCGAGGTTGCCGCCGTGTTTGCTGAAGGCGTGACGCACGTCCGAGGCGGTGCGGTTGCGGTTGTCGGTCATGCAATCAACCATCACCGCCACGCCGCCGGGACCATAGCCCTCGTAGCGGATCTCCTCGTAGTGCTCCAGATCATCGCTGCCGGCCCCGCGCTTGATCGCACGGTCCACGGTGTCCTTGGGCATATTGGCACCGAAGGCCTTATCCATGGCCAGGCGCAGGCGCGGATTGGAGCCGGGGTCGCCGCCGCCCTCGCGCGCGGCGACAGTGACCTCACGGATCAGTTTGGTCCAGACCTTGCCGCGCTGTTTGTCCTGGGCCGCCTTGCGATGCTTGATGTTGGCCCATTTACTGTGACCGGCCATGGAGCCCCTCGTGCTGCTGTAACCCCGCGGGCGGCGGGGTGAGTGAATATCACTGCCCGGGCCGCGGATCGGGCCGCGGGCGACCGGCCGCTCAGTGTAGCATCGGCCCGGCAGCACCGAGCCCACCGCCCCGACCCCGGCGCCGCCGGCCCAACCACGAAACCGGCCAGGGTCCCCTGGGAGCACCTGACCGGCAAGTTGGAGGTGCCGGCCGGCGGCCACCTTTACCAGGCGCGGCGAATGCCGCAGAATCAGCGTTCCGGGAGACAGCCGGCGCCGGCTGCCAAACCACGGCGGCGCTCGCTGCGGCCACCATCGCATCCTGTGTCACACGGCAACGGCCCGGACCCTGGCCAGCCCCGCGCGGGGCCATCGGCACAATGCCCGGAGGACCTGTTTGCGTGTTCAGTCTACCGCTCGACCCCACCCGCCCGCTCCCGACCGGACAGGCGCTGAGCATGGCCGATCGCCGATCCGACCCCAAGCCGGACCCCGA
>REDK01000007.1 GCA_007693535.1 Chromatiaceae bacterium | reverse complement strand
GTGACGACGCTGTTTGCTGCGACAAACGCGACCGTGATCACCGCAATGTAAGTTGTTGACTGTATCAGTCGGAAATGATGTCCTCTGCATCAGGGCCGTAGCTCGTCGCCATGCCTGTTCGATCAACAGCCATGCGAGCACGCCGATGTTGAAGCCGCACCCACAGTCGCTCCTGACCCTTCTCGCCGCCCTTGTCCTCGCTGAGCCGGCGCCTGCCGGCGAGGTCGCGTTTACCGACCATGAGGGCCGCGCTGTGTCCCTGCCGCGCCCGGCGCGCCGGGTGGCGTCGCTGCCCATCCCGATGGCCTCCACCCTCGTGGCGCTGGAAGGAAGCCCCGATATTCTGGTCGGGATGCACCCGCTGGCGAAGTCGGCCATGGCGGAAGGCATTCTCGGCCGCATCTTCCCGCAGGTCGGCGGTATCCCATCCGACATCACGGCAGCGGGATTTGTGCCCAATGTGGAGGCGTTGGCGGTAACGGCACCCGACCTCGTGATTCAGTGGGGCGAGCGCGGCGGCGATATCGTCGACCCGATCACCAATGCGGGCATGACGGTGATGCTGATCCGCTATGGCGTCGAGCAGAACGCCCGCGAGTACATGACCATGGCAGCGAGGGCGATCGGTCGCGCGGATCGCATCGAGCCGCTGGTGACGTGGCGCGCGGCCGTCGAAGCCGAGATGCGCGCCGTCAGCGATACCATACCCGAAGCCGACCGGCCGAGCGTTCTCTATCTCGGGAGAGCCCTGGAAAACCTCACGGCCTCGGGATCGGAGAACAACTACAACGCCTGGTACATGGATCTGGCGGGCGGGCGCAACGCGGCGCACGACCTGGTCGGACAGGGCGTGACCATCAGCCCTGAGCAGATTGCGACCTGGGACCCGGATGTCATTCTGCTGAACAGCTTCGAGCCCCATCTCACGACTGCCCGCATTTTCGACGATCCTATTCTCTCGTTGACCACAGCTGCGCAGGCAGGTCGGGTCTACAAGATGCCGCTGGGCGGCTATCGTTGGGACCCGCCCAATCAGGAAAGCCCGCTGACCTGGATGTGGCTGGCGATGCTGCTGCACCCGGACCGCTTCGACTACGACCTGCGGGCCGAGATGCGCGCGGCCTATCGTACGTTGTACGACCACGAACTCAGCGACGCCGATATCGACGAGATCCTCTGGATGGACATGCAGGGCGTGGCGCCGGGATACGCCCGCTTCGCGGCCGCGCCATGACCCTCGTCGTCGCGTCACCGGCACGCCGCGTCGGCTTCGCACGCAGCAGCCTCCTGTTCGGCGGGCTCGTGGCGCTGCTGGCCATCGCGCTGCTGATCGGCGTCGGAGCCGGGCGGTTCGCCGTCGCGCCGGGTCGGGTCCTCGCCATTCTGGCGAGCGGGCTGGCTGATCCGTTGGCCATGCCCGAGACCGTGGAGGCCCGCATCGTGCTCCTCGTCCGACTCCCGCGGCTGCTGCTTGCGGCGCTGGTCGGTGCGGGTCTGGCCACGGCAGGCGCTGCCTTGCAGGGTGTGTTCCGCAACCCGCTGGTGGCGCCGCAGGTGCTGGGCATCAGCCAGGGTGCAGCCTTTGGCGGTGCGCTGGCGATCGTCTTCGGTATCTGGGGCGCGCCGCTGCTTGGCATGGCGTTTCTCGCGGGGCTCGGGGCGCTCGCCATCGTCGGCGCCGTGGCGCGCATCGACGGGCGAACGGAGATCGTCACGGTGATCCTGTCGGGGATGATCGTCGGTGCGCTGTTTGCGGCGCTGGTGTCGCTGCTGCAATTCGTGGCCGACCCCAACACCTCGCTGCCGGCGATTGTCTACTGGCTCATGGGCTCATTCTCCTCGGCCACCTGGGCGCGGCTGGGGCTTGCGGCACCGGCGTTGATCCTCGGTCTCGTCGCGCTCTGGGCGCTGCGGTTCCGGCTCAACCTGCTCTCGCTCGACGAGGCGGAGGCGCGCAGCCTCGGCGTGCGCGTTGGCGCGGAACGATGGGCAGTCTTCACGGTCGTCGCCCTGATCGTGGGCGCTCAGGTGGCGGTGTCGGGCATTGTCGGCTGGATCGGCCTGGTGGTGCCCCATGCCGCGCGGCTGATCGCGGGCGAGGATCACCGCGTGCTGATCCCCGCCGCCGCGCTGCTGGGGGCGGCCTATCTCGTCATCGTCGACACCATCGCACGGACACTGACCTCGGCGGAGATCCCGCTCGGCGTGCTGACCGCCCTGATCGGCGCGCCCGTCTTCGCCTTGCTGTTGCGGCGTCACTTCCGGGAGAGGGTGCAATGATCGGGATCGAGGCCGCGCGCGTCGCCTTCGGGGCGCGGACCATTTTTGCCGACGTAAGCCTTGCCGTTGGCGCGGGCGATTGCGTGGCCATCCTCGGGCCGAACGGGCGGGGAAAGACGACGCTTCTGCGCGCGGTGCTCGGCCTGCAGCCGCTTCAGTCAGGGCGGCGCTTCGGCCCGCAGGTTATCGGCTACGTTCCACAGCATCAGGCAGCCGCCATGCGCTACCGGGTGCGCGACGTGGTGGTGATGGGGCGCGCGGCGGGACTTGGGCTGTTCGGCCAGCCGAAGCCCGCCGACCGCGACGCTGCCGAGGCGGCACTGGCCGAGGTGGGTATTGCGCCCCTCGCCGAGCTGACCTTCGACTGCCTGTCCGGCGGGCAGCGCCAGTTGGTGCTGCTCGCGCGGGCTCTGGCAACCGGCTCGCGGGTACTGGTGCTGGACGAGCCCTGTTCGGCACTCGATCTTGCCAACCAGCAGCGTCTGCTCGGCCTGCTCGGACGGCTCGCGGCGGTCGGGGACCGGGCGATCCTGTTTACCACCCATGACCCCAATCAGGTGCTGGGCATCGCCGGACGCGTCGTGCTGATGATGCCCGGCGGCACGGTCGAGCAGGGACCGGTGACCGACCTCGCCGTGCCGGAGCGGCTTGCAGCCCTTTACGATGTCCCGATGCGGGTTGTGACCCACGACGGGCCGGAGGGTGCCCGCCGTGCCGTGCTGCCCGCCTTCGCGGGGGCTCGGGCGGCATGACGGTATTGTTTCTCCATGCCACCGACGATCCGGCGCCGCAGGCGATCCGTGAGCTCGGCTCGCGGGTGGCCATTCTGCGGGCGGGGACTCTCGGCGAAGCACTCGGCTGGGCGCGCGGCCTCGTGACGACCATGCATGCCGACCAGGAGACGCTGTTGGCCCTGCGACCTGCGCTGACAGCCTTTCTGGCACGGGGCGGGCGATGGGTCTTCAACGGCCATGTCGTGCGCCCGATGCTGGCGGGGCTCGGCCGGTTCGTGCCGCTAGTGCGCCCGAGCCGGGCCGATCTGGCATTGACCGCGCTGGCGCCGCATCCGGTGTTCGCGGATATCCCGATAAGCGATCTGGAGGCGAACCGCGGTGTCGCGGGCTTCTATGGCCGGGGGCACAACCCGCCGATGGCCAACGCCATCGCGATCACGGGGCTCGGACCCGACCATGTGCCGGTCGATTGGGTCGCCCCGGTCGGGCAGGGGCGGCTGTTCTGCCATGCCGGCAACGATCTCGGCGGCGCGGGGATCGAGCAGGGCCATGCCCCGATCCTGTGGCGGCGCCTGGTCGACTGGGCGGCGGGCGGGCCATGTCTCTGAGATGTCTCGCGGTCCATGGTGGTGCCTACTACCAGATCGAGGCGCTGGAAGGCCGCTATGCGCCACACTTCACAGCACTTGCGCGGCCCGAAGCCCTCCCCGACCTTGCGCACTTCGATGCGGTGCTGGTGGCCTGCCGCACCCCGGGCTTCAGGCTTGTGCCCGTGGCCGCCGCCCTGCGCGGGTTTCTCGATCGGGGTGGCTGTGTCGTGGCGATGGGCGAGACCCGGCCCGATCTGTGGCTGCCCGGTGCGCGCCTGACGCCGGAGCCGACCAACTGGTGGTGGTGGCTGACGCCGGGGGCCGAGCTGGGTGTCAGGATTACGGCGCCGGGGCATCCGCTGCTCGGCCGCCTGCGCGACCGCGACCTGACCTGGCATCTGCATGGCTGGTTCGACCCGCCGCCCGGCGCCACCGTTCTGGCCGCT
>REDK01000178.1 GCA_007693535.1 Chromatiaceae bacterium | reverse complement strand
ACCCTGGTCCCGACCCTGGTCCCGACCCTGGTCCCGACCCTGGTCCCGACCCTGGCCCCAGTGCTGGTCCCAGTGCTGGCCCCGTTACAGCAGACCCGGGCCCTGCCCGGTCGCCGTGCTAGCTGGCCCAGTGGGGCGCTGCTGATGATCGCCGCCGTGCTCACCGTCGGCTGCGCTGGCGCCCCAGCGCGCTCGCCGACGCCGGCCGAACCGCCAACCACCCAGCAGCCCGAGCACCGCGAGAGCAGCCCGACCCTGTACGGCACCATCATCTTTGAAACCAGACTGTGAGATGCCCGCACCCGTGAGACGCCATCCGCCGATCGAATCGAACCCCGCGCCGCGTCTGCCGCACGGGTCGCGCCCCAACCGCTCCCGAGACCGCCGCCTCGGCCTGGCCCGGGTGCTCGGCCCCGTGCTGCTCGCCGGTCTCCTCGTCAGCCTGCTACCGGGCGCGGTGCTCGCTCAAGGCGGCATCCCGGCCACCCCGTTGATGACCCTGTACCGGTTCAACGGACCGCTGGAGATGCCCTATTTCACGCTCGGCACCGACGGTCCCGGCGCCCGCGCCGGCAGCCTGACCCAGGGCACCTCGGTGATCCCCTGCGTGGTGGTGCGCAACGGCCGCCCGCTGACCGACAGCAGCGGCACCCCCTTCGTCGGCTTCGAGGTCGTGGTCGATGCCAATCGCGCCCGCGACGCGACCGCCACCGAGACCTTCCGGCGCACCTTCGCCGAGCGCCAGCGGTTGCGCGTGCCCAATCATCACTGCGGCCCCAACGTCCGCCATGTGCTCAGCGTCCGTGACCTCTATGTGCTCGAGCGGGCACCCTTTTTCGACCCCCCCGGCAGCGGCGACTCAACCGCCGCGGTGCGGGCCGGCGCCAGCACCCTGGACAGCATCGTGCGCGCCTTCCACAACTCGCCCCAATGCGCCGGGGTCAACACGCGCCTGACCGGCCGCCGCGCCCGCCTGGCCAGCGCCTGGGACGAGTTCAGCAGCCGCAATGCCGGTCGCTGGGATCAGACCAACCTCGCCCGCGCCAAGCACCTGGACTACACCATGCGCACGGCCATCTACGAGGGGCATCTGGAGCGCGGCTGTTCCGCCTATGGCGCCTGCGAGCGGAACGTGGTCGCCCTTTCGATCCGCAACCGCGCCGTCGGGCAATGCCTGCGCCGCCAGGGCTGCCGCTTCCCGGGCGACTTCCAGGGGGTTTCCTCGGATATCTCCCAGTACAACATCTGGGACGCCTATCTGACCCAGATCTCCGGGCTCACCGCCTGCTATCTGCGCACCGACCTCGCCGCGCGCGACAATTACACCCGCATCCAGGCCATGTACACCCAGAACATCGGCGATGTGGAGCGCATCCTTTACGGCAGCGAGGCCGACCTGCGCGCGATCTTCCCGGACACCCCGCTGGCCGAGGTGCAGGAACTGCGTCATTACTATCATCCGCCGGCCATGGGCAAATGCTTTCCCCAGGTTCCGCGGATCGAATACATGTCGGGGGCCATCGCCAGCCGCGGCGGCGACCATGCCTTGATCGCCAACACCCGCATCCAGGTCGGCGAGCAGGTCGGCAGCGGCTATCGCTTCCAGGAGATGCGCTTCGACGCCGAGGAACGCCGCGATGTCATTCGCATCGAGGACAACTTCCCTGGCTTCGTCGTCGATGGCCGCAAGGTGAGCCTGCGCGGCGGTGGTGGCTGCACCCCCTATGGGGTCTCCAGCAGCTGCCGCTTCAACGATGTCGGCCGCTGGCGGCGCACCCCGAACTGGCTCACCGCCGGTCGCCCGCTGGCGCTCACCTGTCGCATCCAGGACCGCGGCGAATCCTGCCGCGGCAGCGGGCGCGAGCAGCGGGTCACCGTGGGCGGGGCCTGCGACATCGAGATGCTCCCGGTCTCGCGAGTGCACTGACGCGACCCCGGCGGGAAGATCCCCGCACGTGCACTGAGGACACCTGAATCCGCGCATGAAACCGTTCCCAGGCCACCGGGACGAGGGCCGGGCGCCTCCGGGCCGGATTCCAAGACCCGATCAGCATCCAGTTGAGCCTGATGTGCGAGGCTGGTTGGCTGACGCGCTGCTGGGATCGGCACACCTGGCGCCTTGGTGTGCGTTCGATCTCAGCGCCGAGGCGCTGCTGGCGGCAGCGCGCGACGAAGGTGTCACCGTTGCGCTCTTGCACCGGCTTGGCAAGCACCCCTGCTGGCCGGACCTGCCGCAGGTGCTGACCACTGCACTGGCCCGCGACGCCAAGCAGGCGGTCGCCTGGGAGATGTTTTCACACGCCGCGCTGCACGAGGTCCTCGACGCCCTTGCCGCGGCCGGCATCGACTGCCTGCTGCTCAAGGGCACCGCTCTCGCATACCTGCTCTACCCCGTCCCGCACGCCCGGCCGCGCGGCGACGTCGACCTCTTGGTCGCGGATCGCGCCACCGCCGAGCGCGCCTTGCAGCAACTCGCAGCGCTGGGCTATGAGCGGCTCCTGGGTATGCAGGGGCGGTACATCAGTCATCAGTTTGCCTGCACCCGGCGCGCCGGCAATCACCACGTCCTGATGATCGATCTCCACTGGGGACTCAGCAACTCGAACTTCTTCGCGCAACGCTTCAGCTTTTCAGACCTCTGGAGCGAGCGCCGCCCGGTCGCCGCCCTCGGGCCGCAGGCCCAGGCGCTCAGCGCACGGCACGCCCTGGTGCACGCCCTCTTCCACCGCGCCTGGCACCTCGGCGAGGGCGACCCGGACCGCCTCATCTGGCTCTACGACATCCATCTCCTGTGTCGCTCATTCGACCGCGAGCACTGGCGCGCCTTCGTCGACGCGGTCGCACGACGCGGTTTGCAACCACTGTGCCGCGCTGGACTGCAAGACCTCCAAGCAGTCTTCGCAACGCCCATTCCGCCCAGCGTCGATGCCGCGTTGGCGGCGGCACCGCCACGCGGGTTCCTCAACCAGATGCACCTGCTGCAACCGGGCAAGCGCCGCACCCTGACCGATCTGCTCTCGCTGCCAAGCTGGCGCCAGCGCCTCGGCTACCTCCGCGAGACCCTGTTCCCCGACGCCGACTACATGCGCCAGCGCTTCGGCGCCCACTCACGCTGGCAGCGCTCCATCGCTTACCTGCGCCGCGCGCTCAACGGCCTCAGCAAATAAGGCAATCGCCTTAGACGGACGAGGCCCGGCGCCCAACCCGGGTCTCTCGCAGAGACACGACAGCCTCAGAATCCACACGGCCGCCAGCCATCTGGCCAACGCCGTTGGCAGACTCGAGCGCAGTGGCCGACACTCCAGCGCCGGAGTTTCTGACTATACTCAACGTCCGTTCTGCGACAGCGCAACTCCCATGAACCCTTCAACCAGCCCACGGCCCGATCGCATCGACGCGTATCCCGAGGATTTTTGGCCCGATGTCGATGACCTCGTCACCGAGGACGACACCCCCGTGGACAACATCTTTTCCGAGAAGCAACAGCGCCTGTTGACCGAACCCCTCTACAGCAGCGGGCACAGCAACCCGGAGGATAGCAACACTGGGCACAGCAACGGTCTGACTCGACCCTTTGCGGCGATGGCCAACGTCGGGCTCTTCTACCAGACGCATCACCCGCCACTGGTGCCGGACATGCTCCTAAGCCTCGGCGTGGAGATTCCGGCCGATGTCTGGAGCAAGTCGCATCGCGCCTACTTCGTATGGGAATTCGGCAAGCCGCCGGATGTCGTCATCGAAGTCGTCTCCAACCGGGAAGGCCACGAGTTGGACAGCAAGGTCGGCAACTACGCGGCCATCGGCGTGAAATACTATGCCGTCTTCGACCCGGAACGGCTGCTTGGTGACCGACTCCTGCGGCTCCACGAACTGCATGGGGCCAGCTACGTCGAGCGCACCGGGCTCTGGATGCCTGACATCGGCCTGGGACTCTGTGTGTGGGAGGGAGCCTACGAGGGAATGACCGCTCGTTGGCTGCGCTGGTGCGATGCCGCGGGCGAACCGATCGCCAGCGGCGCCGAGGCTGCCGAGCAGGAGCGCGAGCGCGCCGACCAGGAGCGGGCGCGGGCCGAGCAGGAGC